>JAAXVQ010000306.1 GCA_013335425.1 Candidatus Firestoneibacteriota bacterium
GACGCTCACGAACACCCGCCCGGCCTTGGGGAGAGTTTGTCCGGCCGCGGCCTGCGATTTGATGAACGCCATGCCGAAGGACTCGTCGATGCCCATGACTTCCCCAGTGGATTTCATCTCGGGACCTAGCATGATGTCCACGCCCGCAAAGCGTGAAAACGGCAATACGGATTCCTTGATGCAAAAATGTTTTCCGGGCGTAGGTTCCACAATGCCCAACTCGCTGAGTTTTTTGCCTACCATGACCTTGGCCGCGATCTTGGCCCAAGGCTGCCCGGTGGCCTTGGACACGAAAGGCACGGTACGCGAGGCGCGGGGGTTGACTTCCAGCACGTAAATATTGCCGCGCCGAACCGCGAACTGAATGTTGATGAGCCCGCGCACGCCCAAAGCGCCGGCGATCCGGCCGGCGTATTTCTTGATGCGCTCAATGGTTTCTTCACTCAAGGTATGCGGCGGCAGCACGCAGGCCGAGTCCCCGGAGTGAATGCCCGCTTCTTCAATGTGCTCCATGATGCCCGGCACCACGGTCTGCTCACCGTCGCAGAGTGCGTCCACGTCCACCTCAATGGCGTCCTCCAAAAATTTGTCGATCAACACCGGCTGCCCTTGGGCCGCGTCAAAGGCTTCCTGCACGAAGTCCATGAGGGACTTGGGGTCATAAACAATGCGCATGGCCCGTCCCCCGAGCACGAAACTGGGGCGCACCAGCACCGGAAAACCGATGCCGTTGGCTTTTTCCAAAACTTGGTCAATGGAGCGCGCTATGCCGTTCTCGGGCTGGGCCATATCGAGTTCCGACATCAGCTTGGCGAACAGATCGCGGTCCTCGGCTTGTTCAATGGCTTCCACCGGCGTGCCCAAAATCGGCGCTCCGGCGTCTTTGAGGCGCCGGGCCAGGTTCAGGGGCGTCTGCCCGCCGAACTGCACGATGACCCCCACGGGTTTTTCGAGTTCAATGATGTTCATGATGTCCTCGAACGTGAGCGGTTCGAAATACAGCTTGTCCGAGGTGTCGTAATCCGTGGATACGGTTTCGGGATTGGAGTTGACCATGATGGTCTCATAGCCCAGCTCGCGCAAGGCAAAAGACGCATGGCAGCAGCAATAATCGAACTCAATGCCCTGCCCGATGCGGTTGGGACCAGAGCCCAAAATCATGACCTTGGGCCGGTCGGCGGGTTTCGCCATTTCGTTTTCTTCTTCGTAGGTGGAAAAACAATACGGGGTGAAGGATTCAAACTCAGCCGCGCAGGTATCCACCAGTTTGTACGTCGGCAACACGCCCAGATCCTTGCGTTTCTGTCTGACCAGCAGTTCCGTAGACCCCAGCCAGCGCGCAATCTGGGTATCGGAAAAACCTTCCTGCTTCATGGATTTCATATAGGCCGCGTCCGCGGTCGCAAGCGTCCGACCGGCTTTGGTTTCCTGCAAGTCGGTATCGATGATCATCTTCAACTGATGCAAGAACCAGGGATCAATGCCCGTGATTTTATAAATTTCTTCCAAGGAAACACCCTGCTTGACGGCTTCCCGCAGGGTGAAGAGCCGCTCGGCGTGCGGCACGGCCAGGCGTTCGCGCAAAATATCCGGCGTTAAGTCGCTCCCGATTTTCGGATAATCCTCATAACCGGCGCGGCTGATTTCCAGGCTGCGCAGGCCTTTCTGCAAGGCCTCGCGGAAATTCCGGCCGATGGCCATGGTCTCGCCCACGGATTTCATGGAGATACCCAGGCGCGGATCGGCGCCGGGGAATTTTTCGAAGGCAAAACGCGGAATCTTCACCACGCAGTAATCGATGGTCGGCTCAAAGCAGGCCATGGTTTTTTTGGTAATGTCGTTGGGAATTTCGTCGAGCGTATACCCCACAGCCAACAGGGCCGCGATCTTGGCAATGGGAAAACCCGTGGCCTTGGACGCCAGGGCTGAGGAGCGGGAAACGCGCGGGTTCATCTCGATAACGACCATGCGGCCGTCTTGGGGGTTGACCGCGAACTGAATGTTGGAACCGCCGGTCTCCACGCCGATGGCGCGGATGATGGCAATGGCCGCGTCGCGCATTTTTTGATACTCGACATCCGTTAGCGTCTGGATCGGGGCTACGGTCACGGAGTCCCCGGTGTGTACGCCCATGGGGTCGAAATTTTCAATGGTGCAGATGATCACCACGTTGTCCGCGCAATCGCGCATGACCTCGAGTTCGAACTCTTTCCACCCGGCCACGGACTCTTCAATCAGGACCTCATGGATCAGGCTGTTCTCCAGACCCAAGGTCGCAATGCGGCGCAACTCCGCTTCGTCTCGGGCAATGCCGCCGCCCGTGCCCCCCAACGTAAAGGCCGGACGGATGATGACCGGAAAACCGATTTTCTCAGCCACGGCCGCACACTCGTCCAGCGTGCGCGCCACTTGGCTTTGAGGCAGGTCCAACCCGATGCCCTGAATGCATTGTTTGAATTTTTCGCGGTCTTCCCCGCGGTGGATGGCGTCGATCTTCAGGCCGATCATTTCCACGTTGTATTTTTGCAGGATACCGCGGTTGTGGGCTTCGACGGCGGTGTTTAAGCCCGTCTGCCCGCCCAGAGTGGGCAAAAGCGCGTCAGGGCGTTCCTTGGCAATGATGCGCTCAATGATGTCCGGGGTAATGGGTTCAATGTAAGTCCGATCCGCCATCTCCGGGTCGGTCATGATGGTGGCCGGATTGGAATTGACCAGCACGATTTCGTAACCTTCGGCATGCAGGGCTTTGCAGGCCTGCGTGCCGGAATAATCAAACTCGCACCCTTGCCCAATGACAATGGGGCCCGAGCCGATAATCATGATTTTTTTAATGTCCGTGCGTTTGGGCATGTGGCGCCTTTCAAAATATCAGTGTAGGGGCGTATAGCCATACGCCCCTACAATTATTTCTCCAGCAATTTCACAAACCGGTCAAACAGCTCTTTGGCGTCGTTGGGGCCGGGGGACGCTTCGGGGTGATACTGCACGGCGAAAATAGGCAGGGTCTTGTGGCGCAGCCCTTCCACCGTGCGGTCGTTGGTGTTGATGTGCGTAACTTCCACGTCCGCGGGCAGGCTCTCGGCTTCCACGCAAAACCCGTGGTTTTGGGAGGTGATGGACACCCGCCCGGTGGCGATCTCCTGGACCGGGTGATTAACCCCGCGGTGGCCAAATTTCAATTTGACGGTTTTACCGCCCAAAGCCAAGCCAAGCAATTGGTGCCCCAGGCAAATGCCGAAAATGGGCAGCTTGCCGATTAATTTTTTCAGGGTGTCGATAACGTAGGTAACCGCCGCCGGGTCCCCGGGACCGTTGGAGAGCATGAGCCCGTCGGGTTTCAAAGCCAAAATTTCTTCAGCCTTCAAAAGTGCCGGCACCACGGTCACCCGGCAACCGCGCAGGCCCAATTCCCGTTCAATGTTGGTTTTGACGCCGCAATCCACCAGCACCACA
>JAAXVQ010000307.1 GCA_013335425.1 Candidatus Firestoneibacteriota bacterium
CAGCGCACGTTAAATGCGCAAGCTTTTGAGGGATTGACCTTGGAACAAGTACGTTCCTTGGCTCCTATATTTCTCCGGGTACCCAAGAGTAAACACCAAGAAACTGCGCTTGAAATGAAGCGCGCGCTCCCTTACTGTGAAATTGCCTACCAAGAAATGCTGCGGGGGGAAGAACTTTCTGTTCAAGGGTTTGCGGCGCGGCAGAAAATCTCCGAACAAGACGCGCAAGACGTTTTTGACTTTTTGCTGGCCATGAGCGCCAATAAAAATTATTTACCCGGCATTCATTACTCGTTTTCCCGTAAAGCGTTTTTCTATCTTCCGTATAAAATCATGGACCGCCTTCGGCCGTTGGTACCCCTCCTTGTCATTGGGCTGGTTGCTTTATTTAATTCACCCTGGTACACCATAAGTCTGCTTCTGATTTTCACGGTGTATTTATTGGCTTACTCCCGCTATATCAGGAGCCACGAACTGGCGGAAAAGATACTGGTGTTCTTTTCGAATTTAACGCCGCTGATAATATTGCCGGCAATGTTAAATTTGCCGGGGAATAAATTAGGGGCGATATTTTTTCTGCTGAGCGCCCCCATACATGAACTGGGACATTATTTCGTGGGGAAATTAATAGGGCTGGACATCAAACTTTCGTTTGCCAAGGTTACGTGGAAATATACCAGAGAAATCAACCCGTATAAGATGATGTTTTTTATAACCGCGGGCTTCCTCGCGCAATCGGCCGGAGGGTTGTTGATCTATGGCCTGGCAAGCTTGCTGGGCTCGCCCTTGTTCGTTTATGCCGGCCTGTTAATTTACGTCGCCTCGTATTTGGAGCTCGCACCGGCCGTTTCCGGGGGCGCCTTGAACCGGGTCAGCGACGGCTGGCAGACACTGGCAGTAATTGAAGATGTGCTTGCCGACTATTTTCACCGGAAATTCATGAAGACTAAAACCGGCGAAAGCACTTCGGGAAATATTCCGGGCGCGTTCAAGTTTTGGGAAAAATTTGATAAATACGGCATGACGAAAGCCCGGGCCGGGCGGATCGAAGGCGCAATCGGCGCGGCCGGATATTTGACGTATAATTTCTTTTCGCTCTGGCAGAACGCTCCGCCGAGTTTGGCGGTTGCCTGGCCTCACCTCGCCGTCCCCGCCGTATTTCTAATCATTGGATTTTTCTTTGGCCATTTGTTCGGCGTTTATGGTGATAACTCGGAAAACGTATCGCTGACTGCGGCCAAACGGATTGAAAACGCAGTTCGGGCCACTTGGGTGGCAACCAAAACCACCCTGCCGGCGCCCATGGCGGTCTCGATCTTGCTGAGCGTTGCCGCGACCATGCACTGGTTGGCGCCGCTGGGCATCATGGCTATTGGGGTGATTGTCTTGGCTACGAGTGCCTTCAGCGCCTCGCGGCATGGGAAGGCAAATGACAGTGAACTGGTCACGGCAATATATACACCGAGTTTTGTTTCCGGAGAAATCGGCACCCTGGATTCACAGAATGAAATGCTCAAATCACCTTCCGTGGGCAAGCTCTTGGAGCGTGCCGCTCAAAAGTATTTCGCCCTGGACCCGGCTAATTTTTCCGCCATGGGGGTTTTGGGCCGGAAAATGAAGCTGCCGGTTATAGCCGACCCCAACCTGGGCCTTTTCCGGTTTCTCTTCAATTTAAGCCTGGGCCGTTATGCCTCGCCGGAAGAGGCGGCTGTGCGCCTGCCCCTGAGTCTGTTGAACCGGTATGTCCGAACTGCGACCGATAACACGCAGGAAAAAGACTGGAGTGAGATGGTCCTCGTCTGGGCAATCGGTCTTCAAGGTGAGCAACGGCGGCAGCCGGTCTTGGACTGGCAAGCGGCCGTCGCCAAACAATTGCATGCGGCCGATCCCTTGTTGCAGGAAACCGCCGGGCTGCTGCAACCGCAGGTGTTCAATCACAGCGGGGTGTCGCCCGATCAAATTTTGGTGAAAAGCTATGAGCGGTTGCTCGGTTCGAACGAGGATATTGCGGATGCGCGGGAGTTGGACGCCCGCTTGGCCATCTTGCAAACCATGCAAACTTCAGGTTTTGGCAAAATCAAAGTGACGAGCGCGTCCGGCAAACCCTTCGTATTGCCCAAACCCATTTCCCGGCAATCTTGGTTTGAAGAAATTCTGATTCGCAGGGGTGTTGTACTTGACCGGTCCAAGAATAAACTGCAACGCCAACGGGAGCGGTTCCTGGCTATGGTTTAGCTTTTAACCTAAAGTAATTTGTTTGTATTAATTTATACCTGGTCAAATGTCCGCTCACTAGGAGCCTGTCGGACTTAAATCTTCGAAAGATCCAAATACCGCTCCGAATGGCTCACGAATAAAGGTGCCTGTGTGTTATCCCCCTTTTGCAAAGGGGGATAACGGCGCTATTATACCATCTCTGAGGAGAAAGTCCGGCAGGCTCCTAGGCGCGAGGCAACTTCAACGGGTTAAGACAAACTCGGTCAATTCCTTGTCCCTGCCATTGGCGAGTTTCCTCCAATCCAAATCCCCTAATTTCAACAGTACCGCCAATTTGATTTTCCCTTTTTTCCCTCGGACACTGACGGCGTTACCGCGGTCAGTGATGGGGCCTTCGACCCACCCGACGAGAGGCGGTTGGTGGCGACGCCCGCTGATTTCCTCATGAATAGGTATGGACAAACTGATTTCTCGCTGATATTATATCAATATATCCTGATATGGTGAAATGTGATGCTGATCATTGATCGGTTCAAAGCGTTGGCGGACCCCACCCGACTGCGGATTTACGGCGTGCTGCTGAAACACGAATTGAATGTCAATGAGTTGCTGGCCGTTTTCGGCATGGGGCAGTCTCGGATTTCCCGGCATTTGAAAATTTTAACCGATAGCGGGCTTCTGGTTTGCAGGAAAGACGGCTTGTGGTCGTTCTATTCTGCGGATATTACGAAAACCGGGGCGCGCTGGGCGGAGTTAATTCAAGAGTTGGGCTATACGGAGGACAAAAAGGATTTGGCAACTGCCGCGCGTGTGGCGGAGCGGCGGACCACGGATACGGCCCGGTTTTTCAATACGGTGGCTGAAGATTGGGCACGGCTGAAGCAGGACCTTCTGGAGGGTGCCGACATAGAGCGGACCTTGGACAGGTTGGTCCCCAAAGGCGGCACGGTGGCGGATTTAGGCTGCGGTACCGGAGATTCTCTGCCGCTGCTGAGCTGTAAGGCCAAGTACGTTATTGGGGTGGACAATTCACCCGGCATGCTGGAGAAGGCGCGCCGGCGTTACGGCTTGGATGAAACCCGAGTAAGTCTTCGGGTAGGGGATCTGTTGCATTTGCCTCTGCGCGATGCCGAGGTGGATTGTGCCGTGATGACCATGGTCCTGCACCATGTGGCTGAACCGGAGAAGGTGATCTTGGAAATCGCCAAGGTCATCAAGCCCGGGAGCTTTTTTG
>JAAXVQ010000308.1 GCA_013335425.1 Candidatus Firestoneibacteriota bacterium
ATAAAGGTGCCTGTGTGTTATCCCCCTTTGCAAAAGGGGGATAACGGCGCTATTATACCATCTCTGAGGAGAAAGTCCGACAGGCTCCTAGGAAGGATGCAGACATGGACAGACGTGCGGACTTGAAACGCTGGTATAAGGAAAACCCGCCCCAGGGCGGCGTGTACCAGATCAGAAACATAAACGACGGAAAAATTCTGGTGCGCAGCAGCGCCAATTTTACCGGAGGCTTCAACCGGGACAAGCTGGAATTGAATTCGGGCACCAGTCGTTTTGCCCTCCTGCAAGCGGCTTGGCAGCAGGGCGGAGAGGACCAGTTCGTTTTTGAAATCCTGGATGTCTTTAAGCCCCGGGAAGAAGATACGCCGGAGCAGCAGCGCAAGGAACTTTTGCTCTTGGAGGAAATGTGGCGTGAGAAGCTGCAGCCCTGCGGAGAACGGGGGTATCATCCCCGTTGAGACTTGCGGAGTCCCTGGGCGTGCAGCCATGTGTCGCGGAAACGAAATGCCGACAGTTTAGAATTTGAAAAAGAAACCGTTGGCCCGGGTGGGTGATCAGGGGCGGGGGTTCGGGGTGGTGGCGGAGTCCGGCAAACAGTTTGCCGCGGAAACCCGGAGATTGTATCAGGAAATCGAGCAGATGTTGAAGCTGCGGAAAATTTAGCGCGGTCTTTTACCAGCGTATCCCGTGCTTTTCGCTGTTGATCAAATCCGAACGGGTCTTGTCCAGATTTTTCTTGGCATCCTCGTCCTTCGGGTTTTCCTTCAGGAGTTTTTCCCAGGTGATGGTCGCATCTTTGAGTTTGCCCGAGGTGGAGAGGCTGACCGCTTGTTTGTAGAGATCCTGGCGCTTTTGTTCGGCCGCGGAGACCGCCGGCACCCGGATGATCGTCCCGGCCTTGGATTTTTCATATTGCTGGCGCGCCTGTTCCAGATATTGATAAACCTGTTTTTGCATGGGACTGTCGGCGATGACCTCTTCCCAATTTTTAATGGCTTCCTCCCAATGCCGGGAGGCATAAGCCTTTAGCCCCAGGAGGTAATGCTCGCGGATTCTAGCCAGCGCCTTGACTTCCTTGGCAAAAGCCAGCTCGCCCAGGGTGGTGGCTTTTTTCTCCGCCCGTTGGTAAAGATTGCCGGCCTGGGGATGCTCGGGTTCGAGTTCCAGCACTCGGCGGCACTCCACCATGACTTCCACATACCGTTCTTCCTTGAAATACTTTTCGGCGTTTTCCAGCATGGCGGAGATTTCCTGGCGTTGAATTTCAGCCCGGGCGCGCTTGACGTTCTCCTGGGTTTCGTGATTGGTCGGGTCCCAGTCCAACACCTTCTCCCAGAGCTTCACCGCTTCCCGATAGTTGCCGGTCGCGGCCTGCTCCTTGGCCTGCCGGTCATAATCCGCCACAATGCTGTTCTTGAGTTTTTCCACCACGAGCCGGCGTTGGCGGCTTTCCTCGGCTTTCCGCCGGACTTGCAGGTCGCGCAGATCGTCCCCAAAGGCCGCCGAGAGGGTCAGCAGGTGACGCAACCCCACTTCCGGAAAACTTACCGCGTAATCCAGGGTGATGCCGACAATCTCCAGACCCGCGCCGGCGGAAGGGTACTCGTTGTCCCAGCCGGCGCGCAGGGCATAGTGCCCGTAAAAGGAAAATTCGGCGCCGGCGTGCACGCGCCAATTCGCCTGTTCCGGTTTTTCGCCGTCCACCCGCAGGCTCAAGGTGTTCGGGATGCCGGCCAGCAAATTCAAATCCAGCGCGGCGCCCGCGCGGTAAGCGGGGCTTAAGCGTTCGGCGTCGTAGCGAAGTTTCAACTGCGGCCCTACGGCATTGGTCACGCTGCCGCCCAATCGGATTTCCCGCACCAATTCTCCTTCGGCGGGCGCGGCGGCGGGGACGGAAGTACCGCTGTTTTTAATTTTGGTTTCCGGTTCCGGGGCGAAAGGTTCGGGAAAACGCACCAGGCACCCGGCATCGGCGCCCGGGGAAGTGCTTTGCAATCCGTCCAAATGCAGATCCAAGGCCTTGAGGGTCAGCCCCAAGGAAAGCGGGCCCCAGATTTCCCGGCCGTAGCTGACGGAAACTTGCTGTTCCAGGAAACCGAAATTGCCGCCGGGCAAATTGTCCGCATCGCGGCGTTCGATGTCCCCCAGTTCCAGGCGCATCCAGCTGACCGCCACCGTGCCCCAATCCAACAGCGGGTAGGCGAATGCCAACGTGTCATGCAGGGCGCCCGCGTAAAGCGGTGAATGCTGGAGCAGCAGGGCCATGCGCGGCACCTGCCCCAAACCCGAGGGGTTCCAGTCCGCGGCGGCGACGGTTCCGGATTCCGTGGCGCCCGTGCGCCCCAAGGCGGAAGCCTGCGCCCCCGTGCCCAGGTAAAGCGCCGGTTGCGTGCCCGCATCCTGCGACGCGGCCGCCGGCAGGGCGAGGGCGGCCAACCAGGCCGAGAACAACCACGGGGTGATCCGTAAGCGGCGCATTTATTTCACCACCGCAATCTTGCGTAATTGGATGACGGTCTGTTTGGTCGTCAGGGTCGCGGCTTCAATCCGCAGGAGGTAAACGCCGTTGACCACCACGGTGCCGGTGCCGGTCCGTCCGTCCCAGGTTAAAATATGTTCTCCGATCATCTGCAATTCGCCGACGCACAGGGAACGCACCCGGTCGCCGGCGAGCGTGAACAAGGTCGCGCTGACCGTGGCGTTGTCGTCCAGGTAGTAGGCAATTTGCGTGGCGCCGTGCGCCGGGGCGAAGGGGTTGGGATAATTTGCCAGGCGCAGCCGTCCTTCACCGCCGCCCACCGAGGCCAAGCCGGAAGCAATCGGCCAGGCGCCGGCCACGAAGACCGGGCGCGAAGGATCGTTGAGCTGCACCACGCCCACTGCGCTGTTGTCCGTCAACCCGAGGGACAAACCGGTGTCCCGCGGATTATCCAGCATCTGCACATCCACCCTGAGGGTGCAAACTCCGAACGGTCCCAGGTAGAAGGCGTCCAAGGGAAGGTAAATCGAGGACCCGGAAACCGGTACGGCTTGCGATACGGTCACCACCCGGCTGTCGATAAGCGAAACCGAGGCCACGTTGGCGGCCAAATCCAAGGGCCGGCCGCTGCGGTCGCGGGCCGAGAGCGTAATGCCTTGCAGCCACAGAGGGCCGATATCCGCCGGGCCCGGATGCGTGAACGCCAGGCTCAACAGGGAAGCGCGCTGTCCGGGGTAAAGGGTTTTGGAAGCCAGGGATTGACCCTGGACCAGAAAGGAACTGGCAATGCGAATGGTGTTGGACACCATGGGAAAGGGGTCCGAAGCGAAAGCCGCCGTGAGCGGCAGGGTCAGGGCGCTGTTGGAATCCTGAGCGCGCACGGCCAGGGCATTGGGCAAGGAAAGCCTAAAAGCCACGGCCGAGGCGGAAGGGAGGATGTCGGCCAGCACGCTGATCGTCACGGGTTGATAA
>JAAXVQ010000309.1 GCA_013335425.1 Candidatus Firestoneibacteriota bacterium
GTGCAGGTGCCCACCGCAACCGTACTCGCACTCCCCGAAGGTGGTCGACATTTCCGTGGACGCATAGGTGGAAAAAAGCTGAGCCCCCCAGGTGCGGGACAACACCTGCCCCAAGGCATTGAGCGAAAAATCCGCCTGGCGGATGGGCTCGCCGATGCAAATAAGCTTGCGCACCGTGCCGCGGCGCAGGGAAACGCCCGTTTCTTCGGCATGCAGGCCCACGCGTTTTAAAAAGGACGGCACGCTCACCACGGCGGTCGCGCCCGTGCGCTCCAAAAAGCGCAGCAAAAACGCCGGAGAAATGGGGCCCACCCGCAGCACGGCCGCGCCCAGACGGCGCAGGCCCATGTAGTAGGCCATGCCCGCCATGAAACAGCGGTCCAAGGTTACCGCCAGGGCCACCACGTCTTTTTCCGTAATCCCGGCCAAACGGAAGGAAAGTTGTTCGTTGTAGGCCAGACGGGCCAGATCGTCCTCGGTAAGCTTGAAAAAAATCGGCGCACCGTCCGTACCCGAAGTCGTGGTGATGTCCGCGACTTCTTCAGGCCGGACGCATAAAAAACGATCGCCTTCGCGGGAAAGATCCTCCTTGGCGGTCGTGGGCAAGTGGCGCAGATCTTCCAAAGTTTTAATGTCGGTTAAGGACACGCCTTCGCGGTCCATCAGGTCGCGATAAAACGGGGAGCGGTTGTAGATATAATGGATGGTCTTGCGCAATTGCCGGGTTTGTAAAATCGCCGATTCTTCGGGTGAAAACATTTCAGAAATGGCCATAACTGCGAAAAGACCCGCCCTTCTGCCGCCGAACGCGGCCATAAAAAGCCGCCGCGGGGAGATGCACATCCGAGATATCGCCTGCGCCGCGCAAGGTCCCGTCTCCATAAAACCGCCCGCAAGCAAGCGCGCCTATTTTAGGGCTTTTGCCGAGCCGCTGTCAATGCCTTTGCAACCGGAACCCAGAAACCGGTCAGGCATCAATTCCCGAAAAACCCTAAAGTTATCGACATTTTAGTCGTTGCTCAACTTGACAAATGGCGGAGCAAACACGTGATCCGAGCCCTGATTGCGGATTCCCGCCCAGCCTATTGCGGCACGGCCGGCCTTAGGCACACCCGTCCGTAGATCGGGGGTCATACCCATGAAAAAACAAATTCTTTTCGTTGATGACGAACAGAACATTCTGAACGGGTTGCGCCACCGCCTGCACTATCAAAGGGAAAAATGGGACATGACCTTTGTGGAAAGCGGGCGGGAAGCGCTCGCTGCTTTGGAACGCGCGCACTTCGACGTCATCATCTCGGACATGCGCATGCCCGAGATGGACGGCCCCGCCTTGCTCCAACGCGTGCGCGAAACTCATCCCGGCGTCGCCCGCATCGTCCTCTCGGGGCATGCCGATGAAGAAGCCATGCTGCGGGTCATGGCCACGGCGCATCAATTTTTGTTCAAACCGTGCGACTTCGGACTGCTGGAGAGCATCATCTCCCGCGTATGCAATCTTCAGGACGTTCTCAACGACGAAGCCGTCAAAGACGTCATCGGTAAAATCCGTTCTCTGCCCTCCCAACCGACCGTGTATTCACAATTGGTGACGGCCCTCGAAGACGAAGACAGCGGCCATGCAAACATCGCTCATATCTTAAAAAAAGACAGCGTGTTGTGCGCGCAAATGCTGCATGTGGTCAACTCGGCTTATTTCCGGCTGGCCCACCCGATCGTCACCATGGAAGACGCGGTGGTCTACCTGGGATTGGACACGATCCGGCAGTTGGTCTTGGTTACGGAAATTTTTCGTCAGGCCCATGTCCAACCCCAATTGCCGGAAATGCCTCTGGCGGATCTCGCGCAGCACGCTCTGCTCTCCGGCGGAATCGCTTCCGCCCTTTTTCCCAGAGGTGAACAAAAAGAAGCCGCCTTCGTGGCCGCACTACTCCATGATATCGGCAAAATCCTCCTGGTCTCCGAAATGCCCGACCGCGTTCGTGCCGTCATGGCCGAAATGAAAAATTCCGGTGAGCCCATGCATGTCGTTGAAAAGAAAATATTCAACACCACCCATGCCGAGATCGGCGCCTACTTGTTGGGTATGTGGCAAATCCCCTTTACTATCGTCGAAGCCATCGCCAACCACCACACCCCGGAGCGGGTGGAAAACACCGGACACGACCTGACCCTGGCCGTGCATATCGCCGATGCCCTGGCCGGCGAGCAACTCCCGGTTCCTCATCGCAACCCGCCTTTACCCCCGGTGGAAATCGACCCTGCTTTTTTGGAAAAATTCGGTGGGGCTGAAAAACTGCCGCAATGGCGCGAACTTGCCCGGACCCTCGCGCAAAAAACGCTTGCGCTTTAACGGCGTTCGCCATTACCGAAAAAACACGAACCCGGACGCTAAACCGTCAGGATAGTTCCAACTGCAATTCAAACCCCCGGGGATTGGCGAACTCGTAGGCCGATTCTCCGGCTTGCAGTGTGACAAGGGACCCGGCCGCCGTCAAGGCCATGGGCAATTCCGGCGCACGGGCGTGAAGAATATTGGCCAGGGTCAGGGCTTTTTCCACCCCGTCGCCTCTAAAAAAATTCACCACTTCGTCGGGCGTGGCCAGTCCCTGGTCGTCGTAAATGGATTCCTGCGGCCAAGATTTTATTTCCTCATAAATGTCCGGAACGCTCTTCCACGTGAAATGAACCACGCTCACGGGGTTGCGCTCCAAGCAGGCCTTTAAAAACGCAGGCCAGCCTTCGGGGCCAAAACGCCGGGCCGCGAAAAACGCCAGATCCGCCACGGGGTGTTGCGTCCGCCGCGCCGACAGATAATCCCGGATCTGCCCGCGCGACCAACCCACGGGCAAGGCCAGCTCCGGCAGCTTGAGGCGGGTCTTGTCCATGCCCGGCAGCCGGGGGCGGGTACAGACAAAGGCTTGCAGATCGCGGCCGAAGGCTTCCACGTTGGGAATATGCCCCAAAAGGTTTTCAAATTTCTTTTGCGCATCCTCGGAGCAACAGCCCAAATTCAAGCCGTTCAAAGTTTTCTCCAAGACATTGAGCACCTGCAACTCGGGGTAGGGTTGCAGCGCAAACTCGTCGAACTCCACTTCTTCCAGCAACTTGGCCTGCGTGGCGTCCCCCACCCGGTTTTTGCTGGCGTGTTCGTAATGATAAAGCTGGTCCAGCGTTAAATAATAGCGGTGCCCTTCATGCAGGTACTCGATCTGGAAATACTTGCGGTATTCGGCATAAGAGCGGAGAAAATTCGCAAAGATTTCATAATCAACCCGCGTGCTCAGGAATTTTCCGAGTTGCGCGGCAAAGCGTTCATATTGGGCCGGATCCATCGTGGCTTCCGGGTACTCGATATGGGTATGCCCGGAAATGTGGGAGACTATAGTCACGCGCTCGTGCTCCAGGGCGCGGCGGGCTTTTTCCGAAAGCGTGGTGCCGTTGAACC
>JAAXVQ010000310.1 GCA_013335425.1 Candidatus Firestoneibacteriota bacterium
AAAATATTTTCGCCAACCCTCATTTTATAAAACGGGCGGGACTCCGGATTGAATATTTTTACGTCTTTTTTTGAAATGCCGGGAACGATTTTTGCATCTAATAGTCAGTATGATTGCCGATGAAAAGGAGAATTGAAAAATGAGAAAGAAGCAGTTGGCGTTTTTAAGCGTTTCCGTGCTGATGCTTATGGTGCCTTTTTCAGCCGCAGCCGTTTCCGATGTTGTGAGCAAATCAACAGCAAGCGCTGTGTTAAATACGCTGAGTTCCATGACGGTTACGCTTGAAAACGTCGCCAATACCTACACGGCCTCACAACTCGCCTGGACAGCCCCGACCAACACCTGGGTGGAATCCGATCAATGTTTTAAAATTGCGTACAATTCCAATGATATCGGTTGGGGTATTCAAATCTATACCGATAACCATAATGCCGGAGCTTCCCCGGCGTATACCGGGCCAACCGCAGCCGGCTATGAAGGTCAGGGCTTGATCGGCGTGACCAATTCCATGATTTATGCACCGTTGGCTTGGACGGCACTTACGGCCAAAGGCGCCCGCCCGCCGATTACGACTAATCCAGTGGACGGCACTTTAAATTCCAATAATGCCTATGCCTATTTTAAGGATAGGCTGCAAAGCAGCTTTGTCGATGGCAATGATTATATTACTATTGTCAACGGGAACGGATTGGCCCGAAACGACGGACTGGGAAGGGTTTACGGTGTTACGTCGCCGGTGTATGTTTATGTAATTGCCAATTTTAAGGGCGTGGGCAATCAGACCTATCGAACCAATCAATTAACGGTAGAGCTATATCATCAATAAGCGTGTGAAAGCGATCGGGGTTGGAGGCTTTTTTATAAGTTTGGCGTTGCTGCCGGCTTCAACCGGGTGGACTTTTGAAATCCTTCCGGTCAGCCAAGAAGTGCAGTTGGCTGTCGGCAACGCTGCCGAAGTGGGTTATGTTTTTCACAATGATGCGGAGAAAAAAAGAAACATTGAAATTTCCGTGGTGGAATGGCGCAGTTATGCCTGGAATCGGGAGAAAGGGATAAAAATCGAGCAGTGGTTTCCCGCAGAAAACCTCCGGTGCCTGGAAATTGAACCCGGGGAGAAAAAAAAAGTCACTTTTAAAGTTAATGTTCCCCGGACAGCCCGCGGTGAATTGGCCGGCATGATTTATTTTTCGGATACCGATCCGAGCCAACAGTATAAAATAAAATTCGGCGTTTCCCTTTATATCCGGGTGTCGGGTACGGTTGAAACGGATGTCGGCTTGTCCGAAGTCGGGGGAAGCAGAGAGCCCGACAAGGCAGTTCAAGGGGAAAATCTTAAGTTTTGGGTAAAAGTGCTGAACCGGGGCAACGTGCATCTTCGTCCGACCATAAGCGCCAGCGTTGAAAGCCGCGAGGGCGTGTTCGAGATTCCTTTCAAGTACGGCACTCCGGTTTTTCCGGGGGAGCAAGTAGTTTTTCCGGGGGAGGTTGCCCCGGGCAAGCGCTTGCCTCCCGGGGAATACAAAATGACGGTGCGGCTAAAAGAGCCCGGCTTAAGAAAAGACTTTGTTCAAACGGGCGTTTTGCGGGTTACTAAAGACGCTATGCGTTTTTCAAACCAAGGAATCCGGGATGGGCGATGAAACGGATTAGGTCGGCATTAAACCGGAAAAAGCGGACGTTTTTTTTTCTGAGTGGCATGATTCTGAGTTTGTCCGCCCCGGGATGGGCGGCCTTCAACCTCACCGTTGTTCCTAAAAATATATCCGACAATATGACGGCAGCGCAAGTATCGTGGTCGAGTGTTACGCCTACCTGGAAAGAAGCGGATCAATACCTGGCCATCAATTATTTTTCAGACCAAGTCGGCTGGGGTGTGCAAATTTACACGGACAACCATAATGCGGGGGCCAATCCGCGCTATACGGGAAGCACCAGTTCGGGCGATGAAGGTGCCGGCTTGGTGGGAAACACGAATACCGCGTTGTACGCACCCATGGGGTGGACGGCGCAAGCCGATACGGCCACGGCGCGTCCTTCTATCCTTTCAGACGGTGCCGGCGTTTTAATTTCCGGCAAAGGGTATGCCTATTTCAAGGATAAAATGCAGACTGCGGGCCTGTATCCGTTCGTCAGCGGTGAAGATTATATCACCTTGGTTAACAGCTTCGGCCTAGCCACCAATAAACCAACCTGGCGGGTGGCGGCTTTCTCTCCCATTTATGTGTATTTGATCGCGAATTTTATGGGGAAACCGAATCAGGCGTATGGTACGAATCAATTGACGGTCGAACTGTACCATCAATGATTTTTTTTCAGGTGGTGTGGATACCATGAAATCGGTTTTGGGCGTTAATCCATGCCCGCGTCCGGGCATTTTGGCGGTCCTTCTGGTAGCCGCGGTTTTGGGCCTGTCCTTGCCGGTTTTGGGTTTGGTTTCCCAGGATTTGAAAAAATTTTCGGCGGAAGCGTCGTTTCTCCTCCCGCCTGCGCCGATACCCGTTTCCGGACCATTGGCGTTGCAGCCCGGTGCCGGCGTTCGAGGGCGTGATTTTGTTTTGACGTTTCCGCCCGTTTTGGACGTGCAGGCGCAGCCTTTGGCCAACTTTATTCTTGCAGTGATTTTGGAAAAGCCGGACGGCAGCCAAAAAACATATTATTTGACGACCGATTCCCAGGGTGTTGCCAAATTGACAATTTCGGCTGCGGACATGAACGTAGTTGGGCAATACCATATTACCGTTTCGGGTGATCAATTAACGACCACATCAACCGAATTTATGGTTTTGGAACCGAAAAAAGGCGGGGTGGCGGTCGGTCCCAATCCGTTCGCACCCACCGATCCCGTTTATAATCAAGTGCGTTTTCTCTTGGACAGCGCCGAGTCGGGCGGCATAGCCTTGGAAATCTTTAGGCTGGACGGCGCCAAAGTTTTTTCGCGCGAATATTCTTCCTTTGAAACGGTTTTTTGGAATGGTCGGGATTTTCAAAATCAATACGTTCCCGGAGGGATATATCTCTGGCAGCTTAAGAACGGCTCGCGCCATGTCACGGGTACGGTAGTGGTGGTTCGATGATATCAGGCGGTGGGTAACTCATTTATGAAAAGAATTCTTCTGGTCGTACCTATGTTGCTCCTGGCTGCCGGTAGTTTTGCCGATTTCCGTTATATGCACTCCGGAGCCAGACCCATGGGCATGGAAGGCGCATTTTCAGCGGTGGCGGATGATGTTAACGCGCTTTTTTATAATCCGGCAGGACTTCAAGCGGTTCGACATATTGAAGCCTTGGCCATGTATGGCAAGCTTTATGGCGGATTGTCGGACGAAAGCAATTTATATGAAGGCGCGGCAGCAGGCGCGTTTTCTTTTCCCAATTACGGCACGGTTGCTTTGGGCTGGACCGGCAGGGGTTTAAGTGATTTTTATCAAGAGGATGCCTTCAAAGT
>JAAXVQ010000311.1 GCA_013335425.1 Candidatus Firestoneibacteriota bacterium
ACCCGGATCACGGCTTCGCGGACCGAAACCACCGGGTTCTGCGAGCGGCTCCAGGCCGAATTGGCCCAGCGCAGGAGATTGGCGGTCAGCGCCTCGTCGAGTTCCACCACGCGGGTAATGTCCGCCACCTGGCTCTCAGGGTCACTGACCAACTTGGCCAGGCGATGCACCGAGTTGGACATGGGGGCCAATTGCGTGATTTCTTCAGGCTGGATGGGGATCATAGTTCCCACTCCCGTCCGCTGGAATGCAGCCAAGTTCTTCCGGTGCCGACTTCCAAGTACAGGGTCCGGGCAATGTGCCCGCCGACGTCCTCGCCCTTGACCAAGATGCCGTTTTTCCAAAAAAGTTTGCGCAGCATGGTGAGGTTGCGCTGTCCGATGGCGAAAAAATCCTCGCCTTGGGCTACGTTGGCGCCTCCGGCCACTTTAACCACCAGGCGCGATTTTTGGGCGCCGGCGGCATAGGCTTGCTGAAAAAACAAAGGCGTGCCCGTGTCCACGAACATCCAGGGATTGTTCGCAGCCTTTTCCGGCGCCACGGAAGCCAAGGGCAGCATGACGTGAAAAATCCCGCCCACGCCGGCCACGGGGTCGTGAATCGCCACCCCCAGGCAGCTTCCCAGGGCATGCGTCACGATGATGTCGCCGCGTTGTGCGGACAATTTCATGTCGGCCACGCCCACCACAATATTACCCATGTCGCCTTTCCAGCCGTCCAGCGTAGTTGTACCCGAACCCACTCAGGCGTACCGGTCGTTTAAGATCGGAGCCTTTACTTCTGATAAATCGTCGGTGCCACATATTTGAATTTGTGGGCAATGCCGGCCAAACTTTCCGAATGCCCGATGAACAAATAGCCTTCCGGTTCCAGCAGGGACCAAAAACGGTTGATTAGATTCTCCCGCAGCGGTTTTTCAAAATAGATCATGACATTGCGGCAAAAAATTGCGTCAAAGGGACCGCGCATGGGCCAGGACTCCAAAAAATTCAAGCGCGCAAAATGCACCAGTCGCCTGACCTCCGGCTGTACCCGACTGAGCCTTTCGCGTCCTGGTGCCGGGGTCTCGCTTCGGAAATATTTATGCCGCAGCGCCGCGGGAACCTCCTGCAGGCGGCTTTCTTCATATAACCCTTCGCGCGCCCGGTTGAGCACCCGGGTGGAAAGGTCCGTGGCCAAGATCTTCGCATCCCAGCGGGAGAGATCCGGCCCTTGTTCCAGCAAAACCATGGCTAGGGTGTAAGGTTCCTCTCCCGAAGAGCAACCGGCGCTCCAGAGTCGCAAGCGCGGCTCCCGACCGGCCTTGCGGGAGCGCCATGACGGAAAAGCCTGCCGAACCAAAAAAGTAAAATGATCATCTTCGCGAAAGAAATTAGTGACATTGGTTGAGATGGCGTTCAACATCATAACGAATTCGTCCCCGGTGAGATCCCGCCGCAGGTAGTCCAAATACTCCCGGTAGGAACTCAAGCCCAATTCCCGCAGCCGCTTATTCAAGCGCGCCTTGACCAATTCCTGTTTGCCTTCATGCAGGTTGATGCCCGCATGTTCGCGCACCAGGTTCCCCAATTGGGCAAACTCCTCCGCGCCTAACTGCGGAGCGCCCGTGAAAGCCTGCGGACTCGGGTTGGCAATTTTCATTTTTTTATCCATGCCGTCACCTGATTTAAAGCGCCTTAAAATCTTTGGTAATTCACCCACGCCCTGAGGGTACGCCTGTCATGAATGTTCAGGGAAACCACAGGTTTCCCTGACGCAAACGCCGATGCGTTTTGCTTTCCTTCCTAACTTAGTCGGGGTGCTTCGCCCCCGAACCCCCGCCTCTGTTCTATGATGAGGCGCGGGACACTTCCAAGACTCCCGCCGGTTTTACCTGCGGTCTTGCCACGGCCGCTTTGCGGGTGGTGACGGAAACATAGCTTTCCGCAGGCGTGTCCATTGCCGCCGCACCGATGATTTCAGCCAGGGACCCCAGCGCTTGCCGCAAATTTTCCACCTGCGATTGCAGTTCTTCGGCAGTGGAGGCAACTTCCTGGGAAGTGGAGCTGTTTTCCAACGTACTTTTGTTCACTTGTTCCAAAGAATCATTCAACTGCGCAATCCGTTTGCTCTGATCCTCGCTGGCAGTGGCGATTTTTTCCACCAAAGACTGAGCTTTGGCCGACCCCTGATTGATCTCCGCAAAGGATTGGGTAACCTCCCGGCTCATGGCCACGCCGGCTTCGGTTTTTTGGGAGGCCTTCTGAATCAGTTCGGCGGTGTTCTTGGCGGCTTGAGCGCTGCGTTGCGCCAAGTTCCGAACTTCCTCGGCCACGACTGCAAACCCTTTGCCCGCTTCTCCGGCCCGGGCCGCTTCCACCGCCGCATTTAAGGCCAACAGGTTGGTTTGGAAGGCAATTTCATCAATCGTTTTAATGATCTTGACCGTTTCCCCCGACGCGACTTGAATTTCCTCAATGGCCGCGGACATTTTCTCGATTTTCTCGCGCCCTTCATCGGCGACACTGTTTACGGTGGCGGTCACCCATTTCGCGCCTTCCGCGTCCTGGGTATTGACATCGGTAATGGTTTTCAATTCCTGATTGCCGCGGGTAAGTTCCACCATGGCGCCGGCCTGGCGGTTGGAAGCGCCGGCCAAAGCCTGACTGGCCGAAGAAACCTGTTGCGCGGCCCCGGCGGTTTCGTCCGCGCCCCGGCTTAATTCCTGGGAAACCAAACGTAATTTCGAGGTCAGCGAATTGGACACCCAGATCCAGATCAGTCCGGAGACGCCCAAACCGATGAAGGAAAACAGCAGGGCCAGCCATTTGGAACGGGCGGCAATATCCCGAATTTTATGGACGCTCTGATAAAACTCATCCTGATAAACCGAGGCGCTTATCAGCCAATCCCCGTCTGCGAAGTAACCAAAGCAGGCCAACTTCTGACGTGCTGTCGTGTCGCCCGGGTTTTTCCAAGCATAACTCATCGTTCCCTTTTCTCCGGGTTTTAAAGATTTCGCCTGACGGCACATCTCGCGGATAAAATATTGCCCCTGGTCGTCACGGGCATCGCGGATACTTTCACCATCGCGTTTCCCTCCTTGAGAAAGCACATAGCGGCCTTCATTTTCTCCCAAGGTATGCAGGATATAGATATAGCCCGTCTCCCCCAATTTAACGTTTACCAAGTAGCGGTAGAGCTCACTCTGCACATTGAGCTTGAGCCCCGCGGTCGGCCGGATTGATTCCGAGGCCTGCAGTCCTCCGTTTTTTTCTCCGCTCAAGCGGCACATTTCCATCGCGGCATCCACACGGGCTGTGCGCTTGAGATAGGGGATTTCCTTAAGCGAAGCGCGCAGGCGCAGGTATTCAATGACCCGCATATCTTCGGGCAGCGGGTTATTTTCGGGCATGTAGCCAATGTGCATCTTGGGGCCGAATTTGCGGCAGGTGCGTTCACCTTC
>JAAXVQ010000312.1 GCA_013335425.1 Candidatus Firestoneibacteriota bacterium
TCAACTTGGCCCTGCTGGGCGCGCTGAGCGCGCACCTGCCTTTTCCCGAGGAACTCTGGTTGGGGGTTATTCAGGAAAGTTTTGCAGCGTCTTTTTTCGAAGCCAATGAAAAAGCGTTCCGTCTGGGGCGCCGGATAGGCAAGCAAACCCCAACAAGTCGTGTTTGATTAATTTGGAAACGTAGGGCGTATTGCCATACGCCCCTACATCCCCCTCATCAGGTGATTACGTGAACATAGAATTAATGAAAAAGCGTTCCGACTCGGACATAAGGTAGGCACGCAAAGCCCCGTTAGTCATGTTTGATTAATTTGAAAACGTAGGGGCGTATTGCCATACGCCCCCAGCATCACGGAGGTGATTTATGCATGTGGAATTGTGGAACGATGCCCAGGGCAGCTTCCATCCGGCCAGTGCCCCTGACTTTTTGCCGACACCCCAGTTGCAGCAGGTGCAGCTCCAGCGCCTGCAAGCCGTGGTCCAACGCGCCTATGACCATGTAGCCGTTTTCCGCCAACGCTTGGACGAACGCGGCGTGCGCCCCGCAGACATAAAAACGCTCTCCGACATCCGCCGCCTGCCCTTCACGGTCAAGACGGATTTGCGCGACACTTACCCTTTCGGCCTGTTTGCCAGCCCCATGCGGGAAATCGTGCGCCTGCATGCCTCCAGCGGCACCACCGGCAAGCCCATTGTGGTGGCTTATACCCGGCAGGACGTGGACGTTTGGGCCGAGGTCATGCTGCGCAGTTTCGCGGCCTGCGGCCTGCACCGGGGGGACATTGTGCAAAACGCCTATGGCTACGGCCTGTTCACAGGCGGCCTGGGGGCGCACTACGGCGCCGAGGCCTTGGGGGCCACGGTGATACCCATTTCCGGCGGCAACACCGACCGCCAGATCATGCTCATGAAAGACTTCGGGGTTACGGCCATTTGCTGCACCCCCAGCTACTTCATTCACCTGATCGAACGCGCCGGGGAAATGGGCGTGAACATGTCGGAGCTCCCGTTGCGCGTCGGCGTTTTCGGCGCCGAACCCTGGACCGATTCCATGCGCGCCCACATCCAGGCCCATTCGCGCCTCCGGGCCTATGACATTTACGGCTTGTCGGAAATTGTCGGGCCGGGGGTGGGCATCGAGTGCAGCGGGCAAAACGGGCTTCACCTGTTCGAGGATCATTTTTACCCTGAAATCATCAACCCGGAAACCGGGGAAGTTTTGCCGGACGGGCAGGAGGGCGAGTTGGTGCTCACCACCTTGAGCAAGCAGGCCATGCCCATCCTCCGCTACCGCACGCGCGACATCACGTCCCTGCTTACCGAGCCCTGCGCCTGCGGGCGCACCCTGCGGCGCATCCGGCGCATCGGCCGGCGTTCCGACGACATGTTCATCATCCGCGGCATCAACGTCTTCCCTTCCCAAATCGAAAGCGCGCTGCTGGCGGTGGAGGGCACGCTTCCCCATTACCCAATCCTGCTCACGCGCTCCCATGGTTTGGATCATTTGGAAGTGCAGGTGGAGGTGACCCCCGCCGTGTTTTCCGACAAGGTGGGCACCCTGGAAACCCTCCAGGGCAAGCTGGCGCATTCGCTGGAACGCACCCTGGGGCTGCACGCCCAAGTCAGCCTGGTGGAGCCGCACACCCTGCAGCGCAGCGAAGGCAAAGCCAAACGCGTGCAGGACCTGAGAAACATAGCTTGAAAAACGTCTTTTCGAGAACACAACCTTAAGGTTTGTGTTCTAATAACCAAAGGTTCCCCAGGAGGATTACCGTGAAACTAAACCAACTCTCGGTCTTTTTGGAAAATAAGCCCGGACAATTAAAAATGGCCTGCCGGCTTTTGGCCGATGCCCAAATCAGCATCTTGACGCTCTCTTTGGCGGACACCAAACAGTTCGGGATTTTGCGCCTGATTGTGCGTGAGTGGGAACGCGCCCTGGCCATCATGGAAAAAGCCGGGTTCGTCATCAAAGTCACGGAAGTGGCGGCCGTGGAAGTGGCGGATCGTCCGGGCGGACTGGCCCAGATCCTGCAGGCCATTGAAGACGCCGGCTTGAACGTCGAGTACATGTATGCCTTCACCTTCGGGCGCGACGGCAAGGCCGTGCTTATTTTCCGCTTCGACAACGTGGATGCGGCTATTCTCAAGTTGCGGGAAAAGGGCGTTAATTTCGTGGGGAGCGTGGAACTTTACGCGCGCGTTGAAAACTGATCACGTCCGGCGCGCATCACCGCCCTTGCGTCTTTCACCTTTGCCATTGACGCCCGTTTTCAAAGAGCATAGAATCGCCATAATTTTTATTTCAGGAGGTAACTTTTCATGCATGCCAAAATCGCCGAAGGCGTCTATTGGGTCGGAGCCACGGACTGGAATATCCGGCTTTTTCACGGGTTCGATCTTTCCACCCACCGGGGTTCTTCCTACAACGCCTATTTGATCGTAGACGAAAAAATCGCCCTGATCGACACGGTCTGGACGCCGTTTCAGGACGAACTGCTGGCCAACATCCGCGAAATCGTGGACCCGTCCAAGATCGATTACATCATCGCCAACCACAGCGAGACCGACCACGCGGGCAGTTTGCCGGTGATGTTGGCGGCCGCGCCCCAAGCGGCGCTGATCACCTCCAAGCGCGGCCTCGACAGCTTTCCGGGGCATCACCACCAACCCATGAAAATCCAAGCCGTGCAGACCGGAGACAAGATCTCCCTGGGAAAATCCGAGCTGGTTTTCGTGGAAGCCCCCATGCTGCATTGGCCCGACTCCATGTTCACCTACTTAACCGGTAAAAACATCCTGTTTTCCAACGACGCTTTCGGGCAGCACTACGCGGCCCACTCGCATTTCAACGACGAGGTGAACCAGGAAGAACTTTACCAGGAAGCCTTAAAGTACTATGCCAACATCCTCACGCCCTATTGCTCGCAAGTGACCAAGAAAATCGAGGAATTGACGGCCCTGAACCTGCCCTTGGACATGATCGCGCCCAGCCATGGCATTATTTGGCGCAAAGACCCTCTGCAGATCGTAAAGCAGTACCAAATCTGGGCCCAACAAAAACCCGAACCCACGGCCCTGATCCTTTTCGACACCATGTGGGAGGCCACCCGGCGCATGTCCGAAGCCGTGGGGCATGGTTTGGCGGCCCAAGGCATCGCTTATAAAATACTGCATACCGCGGTTACGGACCGCAACGACATCATCACCGAAATCTTCAAAACCAAAGCCGTCATCTTGGGCTCGCCGACGCTCAACAACGGCTTGCTGCCCACCATCATGCCTATTTTGGAAGATTTGAAAGGGTTGAAGTTCAAAAACAAAATCGGCGCGGCTTTCGGTTCCTACGGTTGGAGCGGCGAGAGCGTCAAGTTGCTGGAAGAAATTTTATCCGCCGCCAAGATCCCGGTGGCGGCCCCGGGCGTGCGCG
>JAAXVQ010000313.1 GCA_013335425.1 Candidatus Firestoneibacteriota bacterium
ACCCCATCTGAAAAAATCTCATGGCGCCTCTTCATCTTCGAAGTTCAAAACTGCCGGCCCGCTTCCGAACGCGTTTAGGGCTTTTCGCAGGCTGCTTGGCATTGATTTTAATTATATCAAAGAAACTGGCGGTCAACAACTGTTGGCGGCATCTTATTTGTATTCTCAACCCCGCTTAATATCATTGAATCTTCATTTTTTTTTTGCTAATCTCTTTCTCAAAGAGATCGTTTATATTGAACGGATATGGAAAAGCCACATGTCGAATTACCCCAAAGCGGATGCCACCCGCAGATTTTTAGCCGTCTTAATCGACAACACCCTGTCAACCATTATATCTTTCCTGCCCATCTGGGGCGGAATTATGGCCGCCGGGTACATCTTGTTTCGGGACGGTTTCGACTGGCCTTTTATGCGTCGGAGAAGCTTCGGGAAACAGATCATGAAATTAACTTTGGTAAGAACCCAGCCCGACACTTTGCCGGATTTGCGCACATCCATCTCCCGAAATTGGATGCTGGCCGTCCCGCCATTGGCCAGTATGCTCCCTTTTATCCATCCTGTTTGGATATTTCCTATCGGGGCCATCATTTGGCTGGTGGAGGGCTTAAAAGTAATCCAAGACCCAAAAGGCGTCCGGTTTGGAGATCTGTGGGCTAAAACTCAGGTGATTGAACTTTCGCAGGCGGAAACCACACCTGCGTCTCTGAACGTTGTCACTAAAAAAACATTCTTGCGAAAACGCGCCTCAAAACCCAAACCCGACCAACCCTAGGTTTACTTCAGCATTCCAAAAATAACTCGATTTTTGAATATTCTCGATTCCGGACGCGTTCTGCAAAGGGAAATGGTATGACGGAATTTTCCAGAATAACCGGCTTTCCAGAAAATGGCCAAAGCCGGATTCGAACAATTTTTGCCCCCTCCGAAAACGTATCCCCCCTTGAAGGATTTTGAACCACGATCAGGGTCTTGTTCAGAAACATAAACGCAAAGGCGTTGGCCGGAAGGTGATGCCTTTGAGGCACCCTTTCCAATTCATATTCAAGATCTTGCGCAGCTTTTGTGAAAAGCCAGCCCGGAAGGGCGGGGCGCAGGGATAAGTTCAGGCGGTTGGCGGCATCCATGAAGAACGGTTTCGGTCCGGTGCACATCAATTGCCGCATATGTATGAACTCCGCCGTAGAACCGCTCAGGCGGGCGTAATAACCTTTACCGTGTCTTTTAGGGTCCGGGTGTACGCTGCTGGCGATAAACGAAGAATTTTCATAAATGCTGCGACCATAGATCTCCGGCGATAAAAATGGAACTAAGGTATGACGGATTTCAGAAAAAAACTCCGCAAACAAGCCCCCTTTTAAAAGTTCCAGCAGATATTTGTACTCCATATGCATCCAAATGGATTCGTTTTCCAACCATCCTGGAATAAACGCACGCGCACGGCCGATGGCAAACGACTCCCCGGCCAAGCTGGCATTGACTTTATACATTTTAAGTTTCCGGTCAAAAAGGGGGCTCTTCTTTACCTGCTGATGCAACCGGCGGCAAACGTCGCGGTCTTGTTCCAGACGCAACGCGTGGACATTGCCTTCCAAAAAAAACGGGAGCTGCTTGCAAACAGCGGCTTGCGGACGCAATACCCCACGTGCTTTCAGTTCATGTACAAAATAGGTCCGAAACATCCCCGCGGCGGGATCAAACGCCTTGCGTATGCCGGATTCGCACTTTTTAATGCCGGCTTGAAGCAACCGCGACAACTCGGGATAGGCGAGGATTTCTTCCCGTCCGGAAATCCCCAAGCGGATTTTTTCCCTAAAAGCTTCCTTCAATGTATTGGCTTGGTCCCAATACTTAAAATCAGCCCGGCGATCTTTGACCTTTCGGGGCAAGGTCAGCAACCGGATAAGTCCCCGGCAGAATTCAGCCAGTTCAATCGGTAAAACAATTTCAGCCTCGGGGAATTTTCGGAAAATGTCGTCCAGACAGAACAAAAGCCTTTTTAATTCAAACGTTTCCGAAACCGAGGAACCCAATTGGGCGGGCAACCCGTTCAAGGCATCATACCAGTTGGGTTTATCGGCTTCCATTTCCAAACCGATTCCCGAAGGATCCAAAGACGCCAATTTGTTTGCCGCCAACGCTACCAGCTTGCCCGCCAAACTGGTCCGATATATTCTTCCCAGACCCTGTTGTGTCCGCAAGACCTGCTTGGGTTCACGCCGGGCCCTGATCAGGGCCTGCTTTTCCGGATCCTCCACCACACTGTGAAACTGCCGAATACAATCTCCTTCGGTACGAAAACGTTTGCTTCGCGGTAGTACGATGCGTGAACTGTCGAAATAGGAATATGCGCGTGGTTCGAAGAACAACTTCTCCGCTTGGTCGGGAAACACGGCTAACAAATTATCAATCAAGTCCAAATTATAGGTCCAGTGATCCGTCCAATACCCTTCGCCAAAATCCGCTTGGTCGACAAACTCCCCGAATTCCAGCAACGCGCCGTAGGCTTTTTTCAGAGATGTGCGCGGTAGAATCTTTTGTGCTTCAAGACGCAGAAGAAATTCACCCGGCACAAACGCCTCACCCGCCGAAAAACCGGCGCTCCGCAACGTAAAGCCGGCGGCTTTTTCAAAGGCCCTGCGGTTCACTTCCGAAATCGAGACCTTGACTTCCTTGACCAAAAGCGGATTAAACCCGTCAAGTTGGATTAAATTCATGAATTTTTTTAAGTTGTAGGCTCCGGCGCGGGGAACAAAAAACACATCACAACGGCGATTCTGATTCACATCCCGATAATTGCCCGCGCCTTGCGAACAATAGGTTGCCGGCAGGCTAAATTTGTTGTAGTCCCGCTCCAGATCTCCATGCTTCCGGCCATACAGATAAAACAAACCGGATGTTCCGGCCGTATCCGGAAGCCCGCCCCGCATGACATTGTCTAAATAATTTTGCAGGCAGTAGGCATCGAAATCCTTGGAGCCGCTTACTGTCAGGCTGTGGTTCACAATATCGGTTATGGTACGCAGACTTTCTTCGGATTTTTTCTCAAAAAAGCCGGGGTGAAACATTTTAGGCAGGTTCGCTTTTACTTCCGCCTCCTGATCTGAACGGCCCAGAAGGTACAAAAACCGAATCTTTTCACCGGCCGAAAGCTTAAAATGCCTTGACGTGAAAAAACAAGGAAATTGATTATCGCCGACCTGGTGGGTCCAGGCATCCCTGGAAGGCATATCTCCGGGAAATGAAAAATCCCGACGCGCCCCAAAAACTTTTCCCGGATCAATCAGCGGCCGAAGCGGCCGGCTTTTCCCCCGGTAGTCCTCCAAAGCTAAGCCGAAGTGAAAAGCGCGTACCGCTGTGACCTCAGTCGAGTCGGATTCTTCAATGTTTAATTTGAACAAAGGCACTTGCGGC
>JAAXVQ010000314.1 GCA_013335425.1 Candidatus Firestoneibacteriota bacterium
TTTGATTTGGCAGGCATAACGTCCCCATAAAGTTAAAATTCAAACTTCCCGTTCTAACTTTCCGCTCAATGCCCTTTCATTTGTTGGCGATACTGTTATCATGCGGGGGGAGTTTTAAGCAAAGCTTCCTGCCTTGCCCCCCCGCCGAAGCGGCTTGACGGCAGGTATAACCTTACGGCATAAGGAGAAAAACTCATGAACCTCCGATTTCTTTTGCGTGTGCTTTCGGCTTGCGGACTGCTCGGTGGCCTGGTGGCGCCGGTAATGGCCGCAGACTGGTTTCAAACCATAAAGATCTCCGGTGATATCCGTTATCGCCTTGAAGACACCCAGGATGAAGGCACCACCGGTGTTATCGCCTGCCAAGACCGGCAGCGGGTCCGAGTGCGGCTGGACGTGCAGGCGCCTCTGGACGAAAACTGGAGAACCGAGGTCCGCCTGGCTACGGATGAAAGCGGCTTTGCCGGGGGCAACGGCGATCCAGGGTCGCGTAACCAAACCCTGGGGGACCTCGACAGCGCCAAGCCCGTTTGGCTGGACTTGGGCTATCTGGAGTATAAACCCTGGCCCGCGCTGCTGAAACTTCAGGCAGGCAAGGTTCCCAACCCCTTTAAGCTCGTGGGGGGGAACAAGTTGCTCTTTGCCGCCGATTTGGCGTTGGAGGGCATGGCCGGAAATTTCAATTGGCCCGTGACGGCCGACACGTCGATCTTCGTCAATGGCGGCGGTTTTTGGATACGCGAAGTTGCCAAAAGCTATGACCCCATGTTGTACGCTTCCCAAGTCGGGGTAAAAGCCAAACTCCTGGACAACCTTACTCTGACCGCCGGTTTGGGTGAGTTTTTTTACACGGATCTGACCAATCAATTCCCCTTGGATTGCAAGACCGCAGCACCCACGGCCGCGGTCCCGGGCAACAGCAAAGGCAACACGCTGGTCATGGCCACGGGTTTTTATCAGGACAACTATTACCTGACCGAAGGCTTCTTGGAAGTCGCCGGCCAAGCTTGGAATCTGCCGTTGAAAGGCTACGCGGACTACGTGCTCAACCACGGCGCCACCCACTTTCAAAAGGCGTATATCCTGGGGATAATTGTGAATAAGGCGGACAAAGCCGGCACCTGGGAAGGCGGCTATAACTGGCGCTTGCTGGAAAAAAACTCCCTACTCGCGGCCTATGCGGACCCGGATTTCGCCGCCGCGACCATCGACGGCTACGGACATGTGCTCACCGGAAGCTATGCGGTCACCGACGCCGCCAAAGCGACCCTGACGTTCATCCGTGACCGCAAAACCATGTCCGGTCCCACGGCGCCCTTTTTCAACCGTTTCCAAGCGGACATTACGCTGGCCTTCTAAAAACCCAGCGGACGGCGCTGACGGAAAATTTACGTCTTCCTAACCCAATTCTAACACCAAGCGCGTATGCTCCCTTCCGTGAAGAGTCGGCTCCCTTGGGGGGCCAACCATCTCGGAAATCGACGGAGCAAGGCATGGGTAGATTCTGGCGGGAAAACCTGGTTAAATATTTGCTGCAAGGCGCCGCGTCGCTCTGCATTTTAATCGTGTTGCTGATTTTCGTTTTTTTATTCAAAGAAGCCTTCCCGTTCATCAAATCTCCCGGGCTGAGCACCTTATGGGACATCCGCTGGGAGCCGGTTTCTTTTGTCCAAGAACGCTTCGGGATCACCCCGTTATTTATGGGTTCTTTGTTGGTGACCGTAATCGCCACCCTCTTGGCCATTCCCTTCAGCATCATCGGGGCAGTCTACATTTCCGAAATCGCCAGTCCCTGGGAGCGCGAATTCTTCAAACCTTTTATCGAAATTTTAGCCGGTATTCCTTCGGTGGTTTTGGGGTTCTTCGGCTTGATGATCCTCTCGCCTCTGGTGAAATCCTTGTTCGGGCTCTCCAACGGGCAAACGGCCCTCACCGGAGCCGTTTTGCTGGCTTTGATGGCGGTGCCCACCATCATCACCATTTCCGAAGACGCCTTGAAAAGCGTGCCGGGTTCCTATAAGCAAGCCGCCCTGGCTTTGGGGGCCAGCCCCCTGGAAACCATCTGGCGGGTCACGGTGCCGGCGGCGCTCTCGGGCATCACGGCCGCGGTCATGCTGGGCATGGGACGCGTCATCGGCGAAACCATGACCGTGCTGATGGTGACCGGCAACGCTCCCATACCCACGTTCAATCCTTTGGAATCGGTCCGCACCCTGACCGCCACCATTGCCGCGGAAATGGGCGAAGTGGCCAATCAATCGCAACATTATCAGGCGCTGTTTTGGATCGGCATCGTATTGCTGGTCATCACGTTTGTTCTCAATTTTACGGCCCAGCGGATTTTGAAAAAGGTTCAGAGGTGATGCCCGTGAAAAAAGCTCTAACCCAAGCCGGCGCCGTCTGGGGCATGCGCATTGTGACTTATGCCATTGTGGCCGTGATCGGCTATATATTGTTCGATATTGTCAAAAACGGCCTGCCCGCCGTCAGTTGGGCCTTTTTGTCCACCCAGCCGCGCCACGGCGGCGCTGCCGGGGGCATCTTTCCGGCCATCATCGGCACCCTTTGCCTGATCCTGGGGACTGTGGCCGTGGCCCTGCCGTTGGGGGTCGGCGCCGCGATTTACCTTTCCGAATACGCGGTTCAAAACGCCTTTACGCGCGCGGTCCGCCTGGCCATCGTCACCTTGGCCGGCGTACCTTCCATTGTTTTCGGACTTTTCGGCCTGGGGCTGTTCGTCCTGTTTTTCAAGTTCGGCACCTCGATTTTGGCCGGCAATCTGACCTTGGCGTGCATGATTTTACCCACCATCATTGTGGCCAGCGAGGAATCGCTGCGCGCGGTGCCGCAAGGTTTTCGGGAAGCCTCGCTGGCCTTGGGCGCGACCCGCTGGCAGACTATTTATAAAAACGTTCTGCCTTATTCCCTGCCCGGCATGCTGACCGGCTCGATTCTGGGCGTGGGGCGGGCGGCGGGCGAAACTGCGCCGATTCTTTTAACGGCCGCCGCATTTTTCCTGCCGCGGTTGCCGCATTCACCCTTCGACCAAGTGATGGCCCTGCCTTACCATCTATATATCCTGGCCACCCAGCATCCGGACATGGCGCTGGTCCGTCCCTTGGCCTACGGGACCGCCTTGGTCTTGCTGGCCTTGGTGTTGGGTTTGAACTTAGGGGCCATTGCCCTGCGAATCTATTTTAGGAAAAAATACCAATGGTAACTTCACCGGCTCCTTCGCTTTTTATGCCGACGCCGGAATCACGCCAAACCGCCGAGCCGGCCGCTTCCGGGCGTTTGGAATCATCCCCCGAGGTTCTTTCCATGGAAAACGTTAAAATCAGCGTACGCAAGGCGAACTTTTATTACGGTCCCCGGCAGGCTTTGTTCGACATCTCCCTGGACATGATA
>JAAXVQ010000315.1 GCA_013335425.1 Candidatus Firestoneibacteriota bacterium
TTAAGGCATGTTGCACAAAAAAATATGCTTTGGATAAAACAGTGGTTTTATGACCGATGTATTTCCGAAAATTCAGAAGTTAAATTTATAAAATACTTAATTTTTAAGGATTAAATAGCACATCAGCAAATTTTCTAAAAAATCATGGAAGTAAATAAACTTAAAAATTTAAACCAAATTAATAATGTCTAATAAATTGTGCAATTAGCTCTGGTCTAAATACTTGGTCAACCAAAGGGCCATTTTTCAAAGCACCACACAACGAGTCATAGGCTGGACGATCGTTTCGATAAATCACGCCAAGGGGAATTCTAGAGCCCCATTCTTCAGCCTTTTCCAAAGCCGACAGATAATTCGTCGGGTCATGCTTTCCATCCTGGGCCACATCATAGATACGTTCCTTGTACCAAGCGTGGGTATTAATGTGGTTGAAAGAAACACACGGCTGCATGACTTCTATATAGGAAAAACCGGGGTGCGCAATGCCTGCTTTAATCATAGTGGTCAAATGTTCAATAGATCCGGAAAAACCCCGGGCTACAAACGCACAATGCTGGCTGATCGCCAAGGCCAAGGGATTGAGCGGCCCATTAATGACCCCCTCGGTTTGAACCTTGGTTTTAACGCCAAGATCCGTGGTCGGAGAGGCCTGGCCTTTGGTGAGGCCGTAAATCCGGTTGTCATGCACCAAAACCGTTATATCGACATTGCGTCGGATGGCATGCAGAAAATGATTGCCCCCTTCCCCGTACATGTCGCCGTCCCCGCCGAAAGCCAAAACCGTCAGGCGATGATTGGCCAATTTCGCCGCCTGGGCAGCCGGTAGGGCGCGGCCATGAAGGCCATTGAACACATGCCCCCGCATATAATGCGGCAACTTGGCCGCTTGTCCAATGCCGGAAAAAAGCATAATCTCCTGCGGCTTTTTTTCCAACTCAAGCAAAGCCTGCTTAACCGCGTTTAAAATCCCAAAATTCCCGCAGCCCGGGCACCAGGCTGTTTCCATGCCTTTATACGCCTGCTGATCCATTGTTTCACCTTGCCTTTCAGCTCCGTGCCTTTGGTTTAAAAAGAATTCCGTGTTGGAGCCGGATTTAAACCAGCAACTTTTCCAACGCCGTTAACAAATCCTCGAACAAAAACGGTTTACCGTCGTATTTCAAAATTCGTTGCGCAATCGTCACTCCGGTTTCGCCCTGCAGCACACGGGCAAACTGTCCCGTGGCGTTGTTTTCCACCATGACCAAGTGCCGATATGCCGACAATAATGGCCGCAAACGCTCTTCCGGCAAGGGCCAAACCTGCTTAAAATGCATCCAAGTTACGGCTTTGCCCAGTTGTTGAAAATGAGCAACCACGTCAGCCACCACGCCGCGGTTGGAACCCCAGCACATGACCAACGTGTCCTGGCCCGTGCCCATCACTTCGGGCATGAAATACTCCCGCTTCAGGCCCTCGATTTTCTGTAAACGCTTCTTTACCATTTTTTCCCTGACCGCCAGATCTTCGGTGAGATGCCCGCCTTGCGTGTGCTCATCACTGTCAACGACCACCAAACCTTCCCCACGCCCAGGCACCATGCGCGGCGAAACGCCGTTGTCAGTCAAAGCATAGCGCGCGTAATCCGCCTTGCCTTCAACCATCGGACCATAATCACGGGTGACTTGTTCCATTTTAAACTCAGGCACGCGCGTGTACCAATCGGACAAATACTGATCCGTGAGAACCAACACCGGCACATGGTAACGATCCGCCAAATTGAAGGCGTGAGTCGTCTGGTAAAAACACTCTGCGTGCGTACCCGGGCTCAGCAAAACCCGGGCAAATTCCCCGTGCCCGGCGTGGATGGCAAACTCCAAGTCTCCCTGCTCAGTGCGGGTGGGCAAACCCGTGGCCGGCCCCGGGCGCATGGCCAAGGCGATGACCGCAGGTATCTCGAGCATACCCGCCAAACTGACGGCTTCAACCATCAGGGAGAACCCGCCGCCCGAAGTTCCGGTCATGGCGCGCACGCCGGCAAAAGACGCACCCAAGACCATGTTGAGCGCCGCGATCTCGTCTTCCGCCTGCTCCACCACCACCTGAGCTTGCGACATGTAATGGGCCATGGTTTCCAAAATTGTGGAAGCCGGTGTCATGGGGTAAGCCGTATAAAACCTGCACCCCGCGGCCAAGGCGCCCAAGGCGATGGCTTCGTTGCCATGCAAAACTAAGGACCGCTCCTGTTTTTCCGGATGCACGTTGGTCAAACGCGGATTGGAAACCTTCGCATCCTGCACGAATTTTCTCCCCGCTCGATAACCCGCGACATTTTTTTCCAACACGCCGGCACCTTTGTTGAAGGTTTCACCGATGACGCTTTCCACTTCCGCTTCCGGACAATTCAGCAACCCGGCTAAAACGCCGACATAAACGACATTGGTGAAAATTTCATCAGTAACAGCTTCCGGATATACTTGCGACATGCTCAATTCCAGCAACCGCCCTTTAAGCTTGCCGTGATCAACTTTAATTTTTTCCGAATTAAATATGGAAAGAGAATCTGCGTGAAGCTCCCCTTGATGTTCCCACAAAGTGTTCTCATCAAAGGCCAGCAAAACATCGACAGAACGCGTCATACAGTTAATCGGGGTTGAAGCCAATCGAATCTGATAGTAATTATGCCCGCCGCGGATGCGGCTGTGGAATGACTGCAAGGTGGAAATATAAAACCCAAGCTTAAGCAGGCTCTTGGCCAATAATTGTCCCGAAGTCTGCATGCCTTGCCCTGCCTGACCACCGATTAACATGTTAACATCAAAGGCCTCACTCGCCATAAGCCCTCCGGTTCACCTAACCCTTTTTTAAAAGTATTTACAGGTGTTGGACACCAGCCAAATAGTAACACCCTGAAAAACGATACAAGAATTGATCCCTATCAGAAACCGATTTTACACATGGAATGTTGAAGGAAAACCAATTAAAGGCTGGAATATTAAAACCGAAGCACAACCAAGCAGCTATGGCTGGATGTGTATTGCTTAATTCTGATTATAGGAAGACACAGTCTCACTGGTAGGTTGGCTTACCGGCAAAACCACGGTAAACGTCGCTCCCTTGCCGATTTCGCTGTCCACCAGAATCTCGCCGTGGTGGGCTTCCACAATACGCTTGCAAGTCGGCAACCCCAAACCCGTGCCTTCATGTTTGGTGGTGAAAAACGGTTGAAAAATATTGCTGAAATCCTTTGCCAAAATCCCCACGCCCTCGTCGCGTAAGGAAATAAAAATCGCCGGCTGCTGGCGATAACGCAAGTCAGCTTCCGTGCCCGGCCGAGTCTGGAGATAAATCTTCTTCTGCGGCCCAGAGGCTTGAATGGCGTTTAGGATCAAGTTCATGAACACCTGCGTCAATTGCTGCCCATCG
>JAAXVQ010000316.1 GCA_013335425.1 Candidatus Firestoneibacteriota bacterium
GTTTGAAATAACCGCATTGCGCATCAGGCGGATCAGGCCTTTGGCGTTGGCGATGTATTTGCGGGCATAATCGCCGTCGGAGATTTCGTAAACGGTTTTAGGCAATAATTTCAATTCCGTGGTCTCAGTGGCCGCCAGCAGCTCCACCGCGACCGGTTTTCCGTCAATGATTTGCTCCAACTTGCCGAATTTCCCCTGCCCCGGAAAAAACCGATATTGCGCGGACCCGGCGGCGAGGTTGAAAGGGTCGCTTTGCAGATTTTGATCAACCAAGACCTCATGCGCCCCCGCGGCTTGCAGCGAAATCGTCTGGGGTTGGTTCTTTTCATCGAGGAATTGCACGGTATATTGCGTGCCCTGCTGGTTGACGTGCAGAACGCGATACGACTTGGAAAATTCATCGGCGCTGTTTAATTCCCCGAAAATCAATTTTTCTTTTTGAATTTGCAGGCCGAATTTCCCGCCCGCCCCGGTTAATTCGGTGAAATCGCCTACTTTGCCCAGCACCACTTCCACGGCTTGCTCCACGGTATCCCGGAACTGGACGATCCTAAAAAAACCGCTGTTGAGGCCGATGAGGTCGCTGGTCAACACGCCTTGCTCCAATTCCCCCCTGGCCGTCGTGTAATCATAAATCGCCAACACCATTTCACCCTGCTCTTCAAATTCTCCCTTGTCCAGGGTTTTCATCTTGCCGATGACTTCAAAGGCCTGCCCGTTTAAGTTAAGCGTTTGCTTGAGCTCGAACTTGCTGTTTAGGGCCGAAACCGCGCCGGTTACCGTCACCGCCGCTTCCACCGAACGGAAATTCCTTTCGTTCACCCGTCCAAAATGCCACTTGCCCTGGTCTTGAATCAGCACATAAGGAATGCCGTCATGCCCCCGGAGCTGAATGATTTGCTCGGCGGAAGCCAGAAAAAGTTTGGAGCCGTCGGAAAAATGAATGGGCGGGAGATACGGCGTGGCGCGGGGGGCGTCCGCCCGGGGTTGAATCGTCATGTCCGTGCCGAGTATCTCTTCACCCAGCACCAAATGCCGGACATCATACCAGGGCGTCATGGTGAATATGCGTTGGCGTTCTTCTCCCAATTCCACTTGCCGGACGCCGTCGTGAACCTTTAAGGGCAGCTCCCCGGCCTTATACGTATGACCTTTTTTCAATTCAAAAAACAGGTCCTGAGCTTCGGAAAACACCACATAATCATCCCCCCGGCGGCTGAAACCCATGCCGGTCCCGGGAAGCAAGGCGCCGCTTTTTACTTCCATATCCTCATACTGCACGCCGATTTCATTGTTCTGCAAGTCGAGGGAAGTGACTTCAAAAAATTTCCCTTTGGCCTTTTCCGGATTTTCCACCGCTTGCAGGTTGTCCATGCGGTAACGGCCGCCGACTTTGACTTCCACCCGCGCCTTGGTCAGGGTACCTTGAATCCAAGAACGCCTTTCGAAAAATACCTTGTCTTCATATTTGTTCGTTCGAGGATTTTTAACCCGGTCCGACAAGAGCGCAAAATCCGTCCCGCCCAGCATGCCTTCAATGGGCCAAGTACCCTTAAAATCGGCCCGCAAGTTGCCCTGCGAAAATTCTTTTTCGCCGCGGCGCGCAACCCGGTGGCGCAAGACCACCGGACTGCCGAAATATTCAAAACGGACTTCCCGCATGTCGTTTTTCAATTCCGGGAAATTCAATACCGCCTGCGAGTGCTGCAGCAATGTCAAATTGGGTTTTTCCGCCCGGGTGTTGAGTTTAATGCCCAGGTTATCCCCGAAAATATCGGTGCCGTCGATGGTGTCGTAAGCCAACGACAGTTGCCACCCCGGCGCACCACCGTGGACGTTCGTCCTTTGGGCCTTCACCAGTTTTAATCCCAGCATGGGAACGCTTTCACCCGCTCTGATTAAAATCGGCTTTTTCTTTTGGTAATCATACAAGGGACGCCCGTTTTCCAAAATCCGAAAAACACCTTCGCTGCCTTTGACCGGACGGAGTGAAAAATTTTGCTTATTGAAAATCTGTTTTTCCAAATCCGCGTCCGAAGCTTCCAGTTCGACTTTAACGTCCCGTGATTCCCAATTGAAAAATTTCATACCCGTGTCCGGAATGCTGAACTTCCGTCCCTTGACATACTCCAGGGAAATATCCCAGTTTTCGTTCTTTTCTCCGTCCTCGGTTTCGAGCGTACTGCTGACGGCTTTTTTCAGGGTAATGCTTCCGGCTTCCCGGGAAGCGACCGTTTCGCCCTGCCGGATCCTGAGGGCATGTTGTTTTTGATCGTCCAGCACCAATTTGCCGTTTTTTAAGATTTCAAAAACGCCGCTCCCCACGGCTCTCAGCGATAAATAGCTGTCTTGAAATTCAAACCGGTGATCTTCCACATGCCTGGCTTCGGCCTCAAATTGCAGTTCTCGTTTATCAATCTGCAGCACCAAGGGGCTGTGATACGTCCCGCCCTCCCAGTGCAGCATGTGCCGATAGGCATAGGTCCCTTTGGACTGGTCGGTAAAATTGAAACCTTCTTTGTCCGTTTCGGGTTCGTACGAGAGCGTCACTAACCTCCCCCGCCAGGGGATCCGCGCTTCGTAATAACGGTAGGAATTCCCTTGCAGCATTTTGGTGCCCGCGCCTTTGGGCGTGTGTCCGCGGACCTCCTGGAGCGTAACTCGCCGGGTGTTTTCCAAGGGGCTATCCGGGTTGTCGGGGTCGCTGGGGAAGCTGTAGGGGTAACGCAGTTCAAACTCCAGACCGACGGTATCCAGGGGGACGAGTTCCAAGTCTGTCCCTAAAATGGTGCCCTGGGATAAAACCGCGGTATTGGCCATGTGACCGCGGATATAAATATCAAAAACATATTGGGTGATATAGTGCATCATTTTCTCGATATTGTTTTGCTGACTGGCCTTGTCACCTACGGACAGAAGGTTTTTCGCGGGCCATTTGGAGACTTTAACCACCGGCGTCTGGTAATTGGCGCGAATCTGTTCCAGTTTATCCATGATTTGCCGCCACTGGTTCACCACCGCGGCTTCCGTGTCCGCCTGACCCAGGGCCAGGGTTTCTTGGGACAACCGTTCAAAGTCATCGGCCATGGTGGTGAACTCGTTGCGCAGATCAAAATTATACTCGGTCCGCGGAACGCTCGTGGCGCGTCCGGTCAAACGCGCGACCATCCAAGCCAGGCCCGTTAACGTTTCATAGGTGTCCTTGTCCACATCCCGCAAATTGGTTTTGTCGCTTCCGGTAAACATCGCATTCAAGGCGTGTTGGTCCATGTAGGCCAATTCAAAAAGGAGGCGCAGGACATCATACTCTTTATGAAAGGATATCGGCTTGCCCGCCCGCGATTGATAGGCTGCAATCTCGCCGTTGTAGGTCGTCACGCCCCAATCGCGATACTCTT
>JAAXVQ010000317.1 GCA_013335425.1 Candidatus Firestoneibacteriota bacterium
CGGCTAAACCCGGACGCCCCGACGGAGGCTATCGCTCCTCTGCACCTCGACCCGGCGGCGGGTATCCGGCCAAACCCGGACGCCCCAACGGAGGCTATCGCTCCTCTGCACCTCGACCCGGCGGCGGGTATCCGGCCAAACCCGGACGCCCCAACGGAGGCTATCGCTCCTCTGCACCTCGACCCGGCGGCGGGTATCCGGCTAAACCCGGACGCCCCGAGGGCGGTTATCGTGATCGCGCGCCCCGTGCAGAAGGTTACCGTTCCAGTAACGCCCGCCCCGGCGCCTATCGTGCCAACGCTCCAAAACCCGGGAGCGGGTATCGCCCTCATGATTCCCGTCCCTCAAGCGGATTCGCGAGGCAATCCGGACGTCCTGCCAGCAGCTATCGGCCGGCAAACGCGCATACACCAGGCAAACGCCCGAGTACTCGACCCAGCCGTTGATTTTCCCGGGAGAAACCCCGCGATAATCCGGACACATCCAAATTTAAGGGATAACGGTTTCAGATTATGCAATTTCCCGGATATATCTATCTGATCATTATTTACCTAATTTGGGGAACCACCTACCTGGCGATGCGTATAGGCGTGGCACCGCATAGCGGTTTCCCTGTTTTTGCTTTTGGCGCCGCCCGGTGCCTGGTGGCAGCCGTTTTGCTCTTGGGGTTTGCCAAACTTCGTTCACGCTCGATCCGTCCCAGCCGGGCGGAAATGGCGTATCTGGCATTCACGGGATTGGGCATGTGGACTTTTTCGCACGCCATGGTTTTGGTGGCCGAACAATTCATGGATTCCGGCTTTTCCGCCGTGGCTGTCGCCACTTCGCCGTTGTGGGTATGGATCTTGGGGTCCTGGATGGACAAAACCAAACCTGATTGGGGTCACGGCCTCTTTGTGGGGATTGGGTTTGTCGGCATTGCCGCGTTAATGCTTCCGAAACTGCAGACAACGACCACCACCAATCTCCTCAGCGTGGTCTTATTGATCCTCTCACCGGCTATTTGGGCTTATTGTGCTCTTTACGTAAGAAAAAATCCGCAAACCTTATCCATTTTGACGCAATCCGGTTATCAGCAATTATTTGGAGGAATGGGTTTTTTGGCCTTTTCAATGCTTTTTCGCGAACCGCTGCCCCGCCCAACTGCGGCAGCCTGGGGGGCCTTGGGCTTTTTGGTGGTTTTCGGATCCATCATCGCCTTTACGGCGTATATTAAAGCATTGTCGCTTCTACCCGCTCATATCGTAACCACGAACACCTATGTCAATCCGGTGATCGCGGTCATTTTGGGCTGGATGATCCTGAAAGAATCCGTAAACATTTGGATGCTGGTCGCCATCGTGCTGGTTATTATTTCAATAGCCGGAACGCTGAAACTCAGCGGTGCCAAAGCCGCTAAAACACGTTAACGACAATCGTCGCCTAGGCCCAACGTTCATAGCGTATCAAAGCATCCAGAGATTTCCTTGGTTTGTGGCCCGGTTTCCCGGCCGGATACCCTAGGGGCGTAAACAACAGCGGTTCGACGTTAGGGGGCAGGTTAAAAATCTGACGGGCTGCTTGAGGATCAAAAGCCGCAATCCAGCAAGTTCCCAGCCCCGCGTCGGTGGCGGCCATAATCAGATGATCAAACGCAATGGTGGCATCCACTTCCGCATAATTCTTTTGATCATATTTTCTCACCCACGCTTCTCCCGGCAACGTGCAGATGCCGATGAGCAAAGGCGCTTGCACCAGCCATTCGCGCGGATAAAACTTTAGAATTTCCTCTTTGCGTCCGGCCGTATGGACCACCAGGATTTGAAAAGGCTGACGGCTGACGGCCGTAGGCGCCAAGCGGGCGGCTTCCAGCACTTGCTGTAGAAGTTCCTCAGGCACCGGATCGGATTTATAGGCGCGCACGCTATATCGGGCTTTAGCTAATTCCAAAAAATTCATGATCAAGTCTCCCACAATAAAAAAATAATTTTTCGCCGAAAAGGCGGGTGCCTTTTAACTTTTACCGTTAAAACGCTATTTTAAAATCAAGGTTTCTAAGACGTAACCGATGGCCGATAAAACCACGCTGAACAAAAAAGCCCACCAAAAATTGCGAACGGTAAAGCCAGAGACCAATGCGCTGGCGAGCATCACCAAGGACGTGTTGATTACTAAAATAAACAGACCCAAGGTCAACAAAGTGATAGGAAGGGTAATTAAGATCAATAAAGGTTTCAAGACCGCGTTTGCCAGACCCAACACCAAAGCTACGAGTATGGCAGTGCCAAAACCAGCTACCGAAACCCCCGGCAATGCATAGGCAGACAATAAAACCGCTACGGCCATAATCAACCATCGCATTAACATTCCCGCTTCAACTCCTTGTATACGAATATAATTTAATGATCCTTAAATTCAATATTAACCATGCGAAAAAATTCCAGGACAGTCCATAAAGTCGCATCATTATATTGGTCTCAAACTCATTCATTCATGAATTTAAGTTTTGGAAACGGGCTGAGACTGCTGTTTTTTTAAATGCCGGGCACTGGCCGGTGGAAGATTCAGCCAAACATGATCGTGGGCAACTTGATGCTTTCGCAAGTAGCTTTTCATGGTGCTGATACACCGCTTAACCCGCTGATGTTCCCCGGGTTTGAGAAATTGCAGGCGTAAACGATAGGGTAAAATATATTCAAAATACGAAATCACGCCTTCAGGAGCAAGATGACGCAGGTAATTGTCCATAATTTCACAAAAAACCCGTGAGTTCAAATTAACAAAAGGCACCGAGGAAATAATATAATCATATCTAATTCCGCTTTTTAGGGTACGGATGTCCGTCTGCCAAAGTTGCACATTGATTCGCTCGATGTTTTTGGATTTGGAAGCGATTTTTTTCTTCAGATGCTGAAATAATTTTTCATTGAGTTCGTAAATATGCAACGTGTCGCCGGGTTTTAATAGTTTCAAGATATCAAAAGTAAAAGCGCCCGTGCCGGGTCCAACCTCCAAAACTTTAATCGGCCGTAAAGGCCGATTGCGGATCGGTTTTAAAATAGCCCGGGACAATTGCGGCGAACTCGGTGCGATCGCCCCCGTAGAAGTAAAATTACTTTGAAATTCCTTAAAGAAAAGACGGAAATCCTTGAACATGGCTTTTCCCTCGTTAAAATTCATTTCCATTTAGATAATCCAAACAAGTAAAGCTGCCCGATTTAAGCAGGATCAGTCGATGGGCAATTTTAAATCCCTAAAAACCCAACCACCCTCATCGACACATCATACCATAATTATTACAGCGTAGGGGCATGACATGTCTTGCCCCTACATTAAAACCAAGATGCCAAAAAAACAATAATAAAAAACCAATTCCCCTTTAAAAATAAAGTGGCACCTAAACGAAAGGGC
>JAAXVQ010000318.1:0-943 GCA_013335425.1 Candidatus Firestoneibacteriota bacterium
CCGAAAATTTGGAAGAGGCTGTCGCGGGCTTGGTAAAACATTTCAAGGGATTGGGATATACCCTGAAACTGAAATGCAAAAATATTAAAGTCGATTGGCCCAGCTCGGATGCCGTCCCCAAATTGACTTTTTTAAACCCCGAGCAAACAGATCTATATCGGGATGTAAAGATTGTATTAACGCACTGGGAAAATACGCCCTTGGCATTCAATTTGGAGATACGCATTCATGCCGATGAAACCGCCAAGTTGATCGACTTATTGACGCGTTTGACTTACGCGGTTTCCAAACAACTGCTCAATGACCGCAATTGGCTCATAGCCGTCGAAGGGCAGCACGGAGAAGAAAAATACAAGGCGGCCAGGGATCTGGCCACGCGACTTGATTACCGCTTCGTGGATATGGGTATGGTTTTCCGAACTCTCTTGCAGGCTGTTTATAACAAACAGGTTGCTTTGTCCGACCCCACGGCGCTAAAGGAATTCTTTAAACCCCTTCGGTGGGACTTCGAAACCACCGACAAGGCGTTTAGGTCGGTGAATATCGATGTGGTCAAAGAACACCTGGGGTTAAGTACGGAATTGGAAGCCTTTATGGAAAATCCCGTTGTCCGGGAGTACGTTGGGAATTTGCTCGCACCCTACTTGGCGGACAAACGGCTGGTGATCGTAGGTTTGGGATTTGATTTTTTAAGAAAAGGCACCAACGCGTTTAAGCCTGAGGTTACTTTTATCGTCCCGCCTAACGAGGCGATTTTTCGGCATTTAAAGGCTGGCGAGGCTTTGGGTGAATCCGTGCCTGAAGGGCACATTGTGTTCGGCGATGACATTAAGCAAATTGTCATCAACATGATCAGCGGTCTGGCGGATTATTATCTCGAAGCGGAGATCGAACACCCCTCCGCATTTTTAGGCCCGGAATGGACCGATCGGGTTTGGAAAGC
>JAAXVQ010000318.1:953-3388 GCA_013335425.1 Candidatus Firestoneibacteriota bacterium
AGTTGGTTGGGTACGATTGCCTCTGCGGAGATGTTGTTTATAAATTCAGAAGCTATTCAAGACATGATGGCGCAAGTCGGCATCCGGCCCCGGCCGCTAAAGACGGCCGGCGGTTTAAGCCCGCCGGAAATGACGGCGGCTTTGACCCGAGCCGTTGAAGAAATTTTTTCCGAAAGCCACAGCTTCAGGCCCGAGCCCGGCCAAAAGACCGAATCGCAGACTACCGAACTTTCTGACCTTGTAAATAAAAATGTTTCCTACGACGAGTTGATCTCCCAATATTCATCCCAACAATTGTTGAATGCCATCCGGCTGATGGAATACCCTCCCGAGGACAAGGAAAAGCTGAGCAGTCAAGAAAAACAATTGTTTGATGTTCTGCATGAGGGCTTTTTCTTTCCGGTTGTGGAAGGTAAAACCATCAAAGAGCTTTATGTCAGCCCCGAAAAATTACAGGCTATTTCCGAACACCATGCGGGAGAAGACTTTATCGCGGTTTTAAAATATATTTTGCTCCATGAAATGGCTTGCGTGCGCTATGGGCATGAAAATGCCGTCGGAATCGTCGACCAATTTTCATTCCCATATCATATCAATTATGCCTTGATCCTGAAGTATTTGCGGGACGCCGGAAATGCCGGGACTTCCGGTCATACTGGTGAAGCGCGAAACACCTTGGGCGCGGCAAGCGAAAATTTAACGGAGAAACAAGCTTACGTTTCATATAAGGATCCCTTGTCCTACGGATTTTGGAAAGCCGGTGTTGAAAAGGCTGTGGCGCTCTTGCAGGCCTTGTCGTCCAAGGACACCGGCGCTGTTCTGCCCGCCTTTTCTTCGCTCCCTGCAAAACCCTTCAAACTTCCCGCTCAAAAAGAGCTCAATCCGGATCCCGCGCATCCGTTCCCGCTTTGGGTGTTAGAACATAGCGCCATATATAATGTATATTTGCGCCAGGCGGTTGGTAAAACCGCCGCGCCGAAACAACGCGGGACCATGACCGATTTACGGCGTATGTTTGCGCAAATCCGGGATATGGGGTTCACGTCGGCGTTGTTGCTGCCGATCTGCGATTCGGTCAAATTCAATCTTCACCCTCTCGATGAGGGCTGGGCCACGGATCCCGCGCACTTTAATCCGCAAACCATACGTTTCCAAGATGAAGAACAGGCAGGCAAGCAGTTTGCAGACCGTTTGCGTTGGAGCCGTGATGAGAAATTCGGCTATTTCCAAGCCCACCCCGAAGTTCAGCCGGATGATTACGCCAATTTCAGTCAAACAACATGGGTGCGACGATACGCCGAGGCTCGGACGGCCGCGGCCTTGGAAAATAAAATTCTCGGCTACCGGTCCTTTATCCGCTGGAACAGTTCTTTCCCCGCGGAGCGGCAACGCACGGAACTAATGGCTCTGATAATTTTTGAACAATATTACGCACGCAAGCAATTGCCGGCCGACTCACCTTTCAATATCATCAGCCCGTTTGGCTTAGATCCCGAGGAACTGGCATTGGATCAAATGCAGCACTTAGCCGGGAAGACCACGAGGGAAAAATTTGCTGATTTCCGCAACCGGCTAAAGCAGGGCCAATATCCGGACTACGAAAATTTTATTAAACGTCCGGAAATCGCCGAATATCTGGATGTTAAAGTCGTCCGCATTCTAAGGGATGCGGAACCCGGCTATTTGGAAATCATTAAAAAGGAAGTTGGAGATTTTCATAATAGCGATTACATCAATCGACCGTTGGAGCAAATCCGAAAAGAAAGGATTTATGCCGATTTAAGCGGCTTGGCCGCTTTCGAACAATATTTCCTGCAAAAACAGTTAAAGGGCGCGGTGGCTTTTGGCGCCGGCCAGTGCGGCCTGGCTATTGGGCAGGACATCCCTGGTCTGCCGTCCCGGGCCGGCGTGGACGCATTGCTTCATCCGGAGCGGCTGATGCATAATGCTAACGGGGAAATAGAGGTTCCCGGCTGGGGCAAGGGCACCGCCGAAGAGCAACTTTGGTACGGGTTGGCGGAGCCCAACTTGGACTACCTGAACCAACAAGGCTATGCAAGCTGGCTGGATATTTACCGTTACTGGCATGAGCAATTTGGCGTGGTCATGTTCCGGGGAGACGCCTGGCACCGCACGTTCGGCAGCGGGCACTGGGAAAAAGTTTCGGAATATTTCAAGGCGCACGGATTGCTCCTGTTGGCTGAAATGGCCGGTGGGATAAATGAAAAGGCGTTGGAAACGGCCGGCAATCGCTTGGGCTTTATCAATATCCAGAATCCCTATGCGGATAACCGCAAAGGCAAAGCTCAGTATTTTGACATGCGCGAACTGCACATGGCGATGTTGCGGCATAGGTTGATGGAAAAATCTCCGGATCCCAACCGTCAAGCGCTGCTTCAAGCCATACGCCCCCTTTGCCCAAACCGCTGCGTATG
>JAAXVQ010000319.1 GCA_013335425.1 Candidatus Firestoneibacteriota bacterium
TCCGATCTGCGGCCTGCCCGAACCGTTGGATCTGGAGGCCCTCCTGCAATTACCGGAACCCCAGGTTACGCAGGTTGAGAAAAAATTGTCGTCCGCTCCCGCCCGGGAGGAGGAACCCAATCCCTTTGCGGACGATGCCATTCATCTTAATGTTGAGGATTTTGTCCTGGATTTGCACCCTTCGTCTGCGCCCGTGAACGAGGCGCCCCCCGCTTTGCCGGCGGAATCGGGCGTGGGTGCGCCGTCAATCCCCGGTGCGGTCGCGTCGGCTGAGGCCTTGCCCGCGGAGGAGCCCGGCGAAGAAGTCGCGGCCCCGGTTATCCGGCCGGATTTTATCAAACCGTCCAAGGTGTTTTCCGCGGAACCTGCGGCGGCGTTACCGCCGGAACCCGTGGAAATCCCAGTTGAGGGCAGAGCCGCTGAAGAATTCGGCCAGGAAACGCCGGAGTCCCCTGAGACGGTTCCCGACTACCCCGAGCCGACACCACCGCCGTCGGAGTCGGCTGCGCTCGATTCGTCCCCGGCCGCTGCGAGCGCCGTTACGGCTGAAAGCCGAGGGTTGGCTTATGTTATGGAAGTGGCGCGCGATTATCTCGGCCCGTTGGGGCGCACTTTGCTGAAGAAGGAAGCCGCCCCCCTGTCGTTGCAGGGCCGCGATTGGACGGAGACTCAAGTCAGGGAACTGGTGTTGCGCTTTTTTCGCTCCTCCCAATGGATACTCGGGCGGGCGCGGAGTGAGCGCATGTTGGAAAAAATTCGGGAAAGGGTCGAAGTATGAGTTCCGTGGGCACGGTATTAACCGGCAATCAGCACTTTATTTTCGTCACCTTGACGGGGTGGCTGGCCATTACGGGCGGGTTGCTTCTCTGGGGCGGATTCATTCTGGCGGGGCTGATGTCCCGACGCTTGGAGAAGGCCTACGGCAAAGTGACCCATTGGCAGTTTTTGATGGCGGCCCCGGTCGGAGCCGTCGGGTATTTGAGCATGCAATCCTGGGCCTCGTGGCAGCACCAGAACCTGGGGCCCGTGGAACAATGGATCGGATATACCCTGCTGATTTGGTCGGCGGCATTATGCTTATGGGGCGTCTGGCGTTTTCGGCATCTGGTGCGGATCATGAGCGGGGAGCAATAGCATGCTGTCGATCTTATACCGCGCCAGCTTTTATTCCTACGAGATCAGCTTTTTGATTTTCGCAGCCGCGCTTTTCTACCATGGGGCCGTGCTGGGTATTTTGACGCGTGCTTTAAAATTGCCGGACTGGGGTTGGCTGGCGCATTTGGCCGGAGCGCTGTTGTTGCTGTGCGCCTTGATTCATTTTTATGTCTACCATTCCTTGTCCCCGCAATACATGCTGACGGGTTCCGCGAATCAGCTGCTGCTCATGTATCTGCTGAAAACGTTTTCCATGGCGGGCGTTTTGTTGGCCGGCGCGGCTTTGGTCATAGGCAACGGTCTGTACCTAAAACGCACAAGCTGATTGGACATCGGTTTTAAACCGTGATAGAGTAACTGGGTGGGGAGCGATATTCGCGATGCCGGGGGAGCCATGGAGGGTAACAGGCATGATCGCCGAGGCCGGGGGATGTGGGGCGGCGTGTTGTTGTTGGGCGCGCTCCTGACAGCAGTCGGCGGTTGGGCCGATCAGTTGGGCAATACCGGCGTGGGCGGCAGTTCGTCTGCGGTTGCCGCCGGGGACGTCACGGGCAACGTATTCACGGCGGTTTCCAACTTTAATGCCGATAATTTCAACGTGTACATTTCCGGCACCAGCGTCGCCACCCAAGTCGTGGCAGCCATTTATCATGCCGGCGGCGGTTTGCCGACAACCCTGATCGCTCAGGGCGGGCCGGTGGCCTGCGTTTCGGGTACGTTCAACAGCCTGCCCTTGCCCGCGACTGCGATCTTAAGCGGGCAGTCCTACTACCTCTGCGTGATGTTTGACCAGGACGTGACCCTGGCCGCGACCGTCGGGGGGCCCCGGGTTGAACAATTCGGCGTCGGTTATGCCTCAGGGTTTCCCGGTTCGCTTAGTGCCGCCGCGGGGGCCGGCGAAGCCTTGACGCTTTACGCGGCCGGTCCGGCTTTTACGGCCACGGAAACCGTTTCAACAACCCCGACCGACTCTCCCACTCAAACCGGTACGGCCACGCCGAGTGAGACGTTGACGGTGACGCCGACTTGGACCCAAACCGTCACGGCTTCCGTCACCTCGACGGGTACCCTGACGGCCACGGAAACGCCGTCGTTCACGGCTACGGTCACGGCGTCCGGCACGCCCACGCCGACACTTACCCTCACCATAAGCGCCACCGCCACCGAAACCGGCACGCCCACGCCCACGCTGACGGTGACACCGACGATCCCCGGGACGTTCACGGATACGCCCACGCGCACGGTTTCGCCCACGTTTTCCGCCACCAACACGACCAGCCCCACCCTGACGGTCACGGGCAGTGTTACTTCGACGCATACCCGGACACCCACCGCTACGCTTTCGCCCCTACCTTCGGGTACTCCGTCCCTTTCTTCCACGCCGACTATTTCCGCCACCCGGACGGTTTCAGCCACTATTTCTCCAACACTGATTCCCAGCGCCACGTTCACCGCGACATTGACTGCCAACCCTTTTTCAGGGAAGCTGAGCGCCGTTACGCTGAGCCGGAAAATTTTCACGCCCGGCGGCAGCCGCGACGCGCAGGTGCGTTTCACTTTTCAATCTTCGGAAAATTCCGATGCCGTCCGGGCGGCGGTGTTTGACGCCCAAGGGCGAAAGGTGGCGGTCCCGGCCGTGCAGGGGAGCGGCCCGGATTATTGGGTGCAATGGGACGGGTGCAATGACGGCGGCAAGCTCCTGGCGCCGGGGATTTATATTTATGAAATTAAAACCAACGGAGCGGCCCGCCGGGGCGCAGTGGTGCTGGCGCGATGAAGCCCCTCGTGCTTGTCTGCCTGAGCGGCGTGCTGCTCTTGGGCGTCCAGCTCCCGGTGCGCGCCTCTTTTGAGGCCGAACGCGCCGGCGCCAGGGCCACGGGTTTGGCGGGCGCCTTCACCGCCGTGGCCGATGACGCCGATGCCCTGATTTACAATCCCGCCGGTTTGCCGAACGTGAAAACGGCTGTCTTCTCGGCAGAACACAGCCGGTTGTTTACAGCCCTGGACACCGACACGCTGACGGAAAACCGGCTGGCGTATGTCCAACCCTGGCCTAAGGTCGGTACCTTCGGCCTGGGCTGGTACGGGCGGAATCTGGCCGATGTCTATCAGGAAAACGTCATTGTGGCCGGCGCCGGATTCACCTTGGATCAAGCCCAAACTTGGAAAGCGGGGGCGGCCTTGAAATTGCTTCAGGTTGCCTACCTCGACAGCGACGCGTTGGCC
>JAAXVQ010000320.1 GCA_013335425.1 Candidatus Firestoneibacteriota bacterium
CTGGCCCCTCCCGCCAAATTCTGGGGAGGGGAATACTACATACAAAATGTAGGTTGCGGTTTTAAACAAATCCCTGGATCCCGGATCAGGTCCGGGATGACGTTAAAAACACATTACGACACAATTTTTTTAGCGCGAAGACCGTTTCCGGGGTGCGGCGGCGCGCTTGGACTTGACCACCCGCTTGACGGTTTTGCGTTTGGACAAAGTCCGCTTTTTAGGCGCGACGACAGGCGCGACTGCCACGGGCGCGGGTATCGCGACTTCGGCTTTCGGGGTCGGCATTGGTACTGTGGCCGCAGGCGCCACCACCGGCGTCACAGGCAGGCCCGCAGCCGGAACCACCGACGCGACCGCGACCGCCGGAGTATTTAATAAGGTAATCAACCCGCCCAAACCGAGAATCATCGCCAGCCAGCCGATCACGCTCCCTAAAACCGGAATAAAACCCACGGCCGCCAACAAGGCAAAACCCACCAGAAAGACCGGCACGGGGTGCAACTGAGGTTGCTTTTTGAAAATGATGCGCCCCAGGGCATAGCCCACCCCGAGTTTGGAGAGAAAAATTCCGAAGAAATAGAGCACGAACAAAATGCCGGCCAAGGGGATGCCCAGCACGGTCAGCGCAAAAAAGATGCCCAGCAAAGGCACACCGAATAAAACCAAAAGTCCCCAACCCAGGTTGGACCAAACTTTGGATTGAATGGCCGCAGCATAACGGTTCGCCGTATGCGGCAGGAGCCAGACCAAAAGCGTGCCCAGCAGCAACAAGGTGACGGCCAACAGCAGCTTGAAGGAATTAATGAGCGCGCTTTTCCCCGGCACGGCCCCCCACCAATTTTTCGAAACCGTGGATTTTTGTGCGCTGATCCAAGTGACCTGCCCGGCCTGCGCGCCGGGAGCCATTTGCACGGGGACGTCCGAGTAGTACGTCAGCGTACCGGGTACGCGGGCGCTCTCGCCTACTTGCAGGGTCCGGCAGTGCACGGTCACGTCCTGGTCGAAGGCACCTTCCAGACGGACTTCGTCGCCGAAAAGCGCCGTGCGTCCGTGTATGCGCCCGCCCACCGTGAGTTTCTGCGCACCGGCCAGCAGGCCTTCTCCGATCACGGCCACGGGGGCAATCCGCAGTTCGCGCGCAAAGAGCACTGCGCCTTGCCCGATCTCGGAGGAAACCGTCAGCACCTCACCCACGGCCCGCAAATCGCCGCCGATGGTGCCCCCGAGCAGGCCGTTTTGCGCCGCGACCATCATGTCCTGATCCACGGCGCCGTTGAAACTCAAATGCTCGCCGGCCACCAGCGCATCCCGTTGGACGCGGCCTTCAATGCGCACCTCGCGTCCGGCCGCATACCAGGCGTCGGCCACCGTTTGACTGCTGGGGAGGGTCAGTTGTTCTTCGGCAGAAAAAGTAAGGGCCCAAGCCGAAGCGGCCGGGCCCATCAGAAAACCGGCCAAAGCCGGCAACAGGAACAATTTTAAATAAACTTTACGGCCAGCACGGTCGCGGTCCATGGGTGGTTCCCCCTTTTGGAAACACAGATAAGGAACGGTCGCGGCCGTCCTCGACGCCAATTATAGCAAATCTTTGCTCTCTTTGAGCAGGTTTTGCCCCTGGTAATCGGGAATCTCGTAGACCAGCGTCTCGCCACTGCGGCGAACCCAGTAGGTTTTTCCCTGGGGGCCTTTTTCCAAAAACTCCAGGTGATACTCCGCTTGCGGAGTTTTCACCGCAATCTGCGCCCAGACCTTGGCTGCCGGCGGCGCGTTGTCCACGATGCGGGCGGCCGTCAAACGCGCCAGGGTCCCGATCCACTGGTTGACCTTCGGGTCGTTCAACACTTTGGGTTCGCGCTCGGCGCGCCAAACCGTATGCAGCGGCCGGGGCGTGGTGCTCAGAGCCCCCGGCGCGGCCAGCACGGCCGCGGCATCTGGTTCCTGCGCCTTTTGCACGCTTAAAGTTTTTTTGCCCCGCGTGAGGGAAAACGACTGCACGCTGTCCGGCGAAAAATCATACACTTGCAGGGAGCGCCACTGCTCGGCTGGGGTGTTCAAAAGGGAAGCCAAATCCCCCAACACCTGGTAGACTTTTTTGTCTCCGGGCAGGCGCACAAAGGTGTGCGTGCCGGCTGCGTTCGCCTTGCCCACGGTCAATTCCCAGTGGCGTTGCTTGCTGCCCGCCAGACGCAACCCTATGGCCGCGGGGCTGTTGAGGCCGAAATCCGCGTCGCGGTCGGACTGTTCGGTAATGACGTCCGTCAAGCGCACCTCGGCGAGCGTGCGTTCCGCGTTTTCCGCTTTACTCTTCTCAACCGGGAAGGCCCAGGGCGAGGTGATGGACCAGACCTTGTCTTTTTTCTCCAGCACGAGCTTCCCGGCCAGGCGCGTGATCTCGATTTGCGCCATGTCTTCGACCGTGATTTTTTCCAAGGACGGCAGCCGCACGGTGTTGAAGCCGCGGTTCCCGGTCTGGGTGATCAGCACGTACGCCAACAGCAGCACAAACACGCCGCCGGCAATGAGCAGGTTTTTCTTATGCATAACTCGTGACGCCTCCTGGTTTCAAGGGTTCTGTGATTTTTGTTAAACCGCTTTTTTCGCAAAGAGCGCGGCAATGGCCAGACGCCGCACCTGAAAACGCCGCCACATCCACAAGCCCCCCAGGGCCACCAACAGGGGCAGGCCGATCATGTTGAAGTACTTGACCAAGTTCCGGTGTGCGTCGCTGACACCGGCCAAAGGCACCGAGGCCACGCCCTTGTTGCGGATCTCAATGAGTGCCGGGTCCTGGGCCACCCAGTCCATGAGGTTGAGGGAGAACTGCCCGATTTGGTCCGTGTTGCGCGGGTTCATGAAGTCGTTGCTCAGCATGTCCGCGCACCCCACCACCACCAAGCGCGCAGGCTTGGCCTCGGCGGCATAGGTAGGCAGCACGTCCCCAGGGCGCGTGGGCTTGGGAATCTGCCCGGCGGTGAAGGCGGCCGGAAACTTGCCCGAAACCGCGGCCACCAGGTCAAACGCGCGCAGGTCCCCGGGTTGCGGCGGCTGAATAAATTGCGGCGAGAGCATGAAAAAGTTCTTCTGCTCCCAAGCCCGGGCCGAACTGCGGGCCAGGATCTCGCCTTTCAAGCCGCTGCCCTTGAGCACGCCTTCGTTCAAGGTCAGTGAACTGACGAAAGGCAGGGTGAAACTCTCCAGGTTTTGGTTGATCGGGTTGTCCCGGTTCAAATCCGTCACCAGCGGAAACGGCGGGTAAGGCACAATGTTCTGCATGATGAAGCCCGGCCCGCCAAAAAATCCCGCACGCGCCTACGCGGAAGCGGGACTTCATGTATCGCACCGAAAGCACGGGTTACTCCGTCGTCAGTCCGTCGAACTCG
>JAAXVQ010000321.1 GCA_013335425.1 Candidatus Firestoneibacteriota bacterium
TAAAAATAGAACCCCCGCCAAAAGAAAGTAAACAAGCCAAACAGCGCCAACACCTGCCAAGTTTTTGCCTGACGATCGGAGACCACTTTGTAAAGTGCGGGAAGCAAAAAGGTAAAGGCTGAAGAAATGACGGCCGCAGCCAGCGGGATATAGAGCAGTTGGAAAGTCAGGTGAAAAAAATTCGCCGCAGTTCGGATGCCCAACGTCAGCAGCGGCACCAGGTATCCGCGGAAAGTGACGAAGCCCCAACCCACATTCGGCCAACCGTGAAAATAGTTCAAAAGGGAAAAAACGCCGTGCTTGAGAAAAGCGTCTCCGGCAAACCAATAAAACCGGGTATCACCCGGGCAGGGGTCCGGCACAAACCGATGAAGCAACAGGTCGTATCCCAGGACAACCCCAAACAAGCAGCACCAAACCCGGAATGACCGCCCCGGCCAATCCCGCGCCAGGAAAACCCGGATTTTTTCCCCTGTGCCCTTTAACATGAGATAATTTCTTCCCCTGTCGAAAGCGCAATCCGACCGCCGGGCCCGGTTTCAGACATGAACGCTGTGGTTGGTTTTCTGGAGAACGGATCCGGTTTTAGTCTTCAGCAAGAGCGTGATCGACAATGTCTGCCCATCTTTAAATTTTTCCCGAATCCTTGTCTTCTCCAAAGTCGCCGTAAATCCGGCGTCATCCAAGTCCCAGTGCACAAAATATTCAGAAACATCAGGACGCTTGACCGGCGTGGTTTCAATGGTCAAATATTCGCCGCCGGCGGGGCTCAACAACAGCAAAATCTCGTTCCCGGTCGCACTCTGCCCCGGGAAAAAGGCCCACCCCCGAAAATGAATAAAATCCCGTTCTTGCGCGATTTCCTCGAGGTTGTAATTCACTTCCCTCAAACTCTGCAATTTTCGCGTCTGAAAAAAACGCCGTCTCAGCCTTTTCCAAGTCCCGGAAAGTTTCCGCCTGATTTTCACCCAGCGTCCGTTCCCATCCGCGTAGGCTTTTTGAATCGTCCGCAAGGTCATTTGGTACACCGGGGCGTCTTTCAAGAACCCGTGATCCCGGAAACGCTTTCGGACGACCGCATCCAGCTTTTCGCCATTGTCGAGGGTGTCGTAGCTCCAGGGGGTTTGCCGCAGGCGCGCCTCGCCCAATTCCTGCAACGCCCGGGAGTATGCCTCGCCCAAGGATTTTACCAGGACTTTGTCGTTTTTTACCCATTGTTCCACGGCCCAAAAAAACGTGTTGGAGTCAAATCCCGAGAAATGGATGAAGCGGATGGGCGCGCCGTTGGCGTGCAGCGTCCCTTGCCGGTTCTCGATTTCCCGTTCCAACAAGTTCCAGGTGGCCACATTGTAACCGGGATTCTTCAGGATAAACGCCTTGAATAAAGCAGGGGCCAAATCGATCCATTTTTGATCTGTAAAAATGCCGTTACCCATGTCGTCGTAACAGGCAAAATCCAACCGCTCACACCACCAATTTATGAACCGTTCCGCTTCCACAGATCGACGGACGGCTAAAAAGCCCAAATTATAAATTCCGTGATTCATGCAGCTAAGTTCCATATCCAAATTTCCCGGCGTCAGCAAATGGGGTGTTAAGACGATCTCTTCGTGATCCAACAAGGCGTCCAACTCGCTCAAATCGGAATAAACGAAAATATCCGGGTCCAGATAAACAAACTTGGTTTCTTCGGGAAATTGTTTAAAGAGATAGCGAAAAATCTGCCCCTTAACCGCCGTGGACGCCTCCACAATGGAGTAGCGGATCAAGTAACGCTCCGGGTTGGGAAAACCCAAGTCCTTGGCCAAAACCGCATGGTCGAAATCCGGGAAAGACTTGGCCTCGTCCGGCAGCTCTTTTTCGGTCAAGCAAAGCAAAAACTTGCGCGCGGGGTTGACGCGCTTAACACTCGCAGCCAACACCATGGCTTTCGGCAAATAATTTGTGCAAATGGAAGTGCAGATGATCATTGGCCCCGGTACCACCTTCTGTATTTAACCGACAGGTACAACCAAAACAAAAATCGGTAGAATTTCTGATAGTAGCGCTTGACGCGGGGATGCGCGTCAAGCTGGTTTTCTATTTTAAGGGTCAGGGAAGAATCCAGCAGCCGGCGCAGACGGTTGATCTCGTTCACCAACGCCAGCCGATTCTTAAAAAGTACCTGAATATTGTTATCGCGCAAAAACAGGTCGACGTGGTTGTAAAACAACTGGGTGAACATTTGCAGATTGTAGTCTTTCTCCGCCAAGCGCACGGTGCGCGAGTCGCGGTTAATGCGATAGTAAAACAGGACTTCGTTGATGCGATGCACTCGGCACCGTTCCGCCTCCAAAATTCCCAGCCAAAAATCATAATCTTCCATGCCGTGAACCATGTTCGGATTAAAACCGCCGGCTTTTTTCCATGAGGCTTTTCGAAAAAATGCCGTGGCAAAAATCATGTTATCGATCAAAATATCGGGAAAGGAATACTCAGGCAGGATCCACTCGCCCTCCCGATTTCCGAAAAAATTCGCCCGACAATAAACAATTCCGACATCCGGATGCTTTTCCAAAATTTTCACGGCTTTACTCAGGTAGGCAGGTGCAATTTTGTCGTCCGCGTCCAATGGCAGGATATATTTCCCGGTTGATTTTTCAATGCCGAAATTACGGGCCGCAGACGGGCCCTGATTTTTCTTTAGCCGATACACCTTGGTCTTTTCCCTCGCGTAATGGTCCAGCAACTTTCGGGTGCCGGCATCTTGGGAGCCGTCGTCCACAATAATGATTTCGAAGTTGCGGTAGGTTTGTTGTAAAACCGATGCCACGGTTTCATCCAAGAATTCCCCGGCATTGTAACAGGGAATAACGACACTGACTTTGGGAAGTGCGCCTTCGCCGGTTTTCCGTTTTGCACTCATGACGGCATCTTCCCTTTGGCGTCAATAAAAGCCAGAAATTTTCGCAAGACCTTGTAGGGCAGGCGTCGGAACTCTTTTTCCAGATTTTCCTTCACCTGCATGGACCCGGCGAAATGGTTTTGCAAAGCTGTAACTTCGTCAGAAAAACTTCCCCGCAATTTTTCCAACTCCTGTTTCACATTGTTCAAATCAACCTCCAAAGAACGGCACCGGGTCTTCTGATCCCAAAGCATGGCCTCAAACTCCTCAGATTTCCGTTTGAGCGATTTGCTCTTGGAAATTTGCGGTATGTTTGCGTCCAAATGGCCCGCAAACGAGTCAAACACTCTTTGCTCTTCATCCAACGTTTGGTAAAAATCGGCATTTATTCCCAGGGTCAGCTTTTGAGCGCAAGTTTCAAAAAAGCCCAAAAGCCAATCGCCGTTATGGATCAGGTAGCCGGGGATGGCTAAGTGGGTAAG
>JAAXVQ010000322.1 GCA_013335425.1 Candidatus Firestoneibacteriota bacterium
GGATTTCATTCCCTGTTGATTGCCGACCCGCTGGGCTCGCGCCCCTTTGACGCCCAACGCCGCGGCTTGTCCTTGGGCGAAGGCGCCGGGGCCTTGGTGATAGAGTCCGAAGCGCACGCGCGGGCGCGCGGCGCGGCCGTTTTGGCCCGCGTGCTGGGAGCAGGCAACACCTGCGACGCGCACCATGCCACGGCGCCGCACCCTGAAGGCGCGGGCGCCGAAGCGGCCATGCGCCAGGCCTTGGCGCAAGCGCGGCTGGAGCCCGCCGAGGTCGGTTACGTGAACGCGCACGGCACGGGTACCCCGGACAACGATGCTGCCGAAGGCAAAGCCCTGGCGCGGGTGTTTGCCGGCTGCCTGCCTCCGATCTCGTCCACCAAAGGCGGCACCGGGCATACGCTGGGCGCAGCCGGCGCGATTGAGTCCGTGATCTGCATTTTGGCGATCCTGCGGGAGTGCTTGCCGCCGAACATCGGCTGCACTACGCCGGACCCGGCCTTGGCGTTTACGCCCCTGCGCGAGGCCGCGCAGGTACGCGTGGAGGCGGTCATGAACAATTCTTTCGGTTTCGGCGGCAACAATTCCAGCATCATCTTTGGGCGTTGGTCCAAGTAAAAAAATATCACCATCCGGGAATCAAGGTATCCGTAAACACGAACCGGCGAACTCGCAAGGGTATATCGAGAAATGTTTAGAACTATACTTATTAAAAAAGATAAGCTATCCGCAGATGACGCAGATGTCCGCAGATAAAAAAAATTTTAAATCTAAGGTTTTTAACATCACCTGCGCCACCTGCGCCATCTGCGTCATCTGTGGAAAAAGGTCTGCTTGTTATGGGTGGGTAGTCGTGTGCGAATAATTTAGAATTAGGTATGTTGGTGTCTTGGCGGTGAGATTGCTTACAGGAGCGTATATGTCGGATCGGGAAAATTTGAAAGCAACCGGAGATTGGGGCGAGATGGCGTTTGCGGCTCTGAAGGTCTTGCAGGGCGCAGGCTGCGATTTTGCGGATGTCTACCTGGAAGAGACCCTGGCTGGCCGGGTCAAGATGGAAGCCGGCCGGGTGGACCAGCTTACCCAAGGCGGTGAATTCGGCGCCGGTTTGCGTTTGGTCCGCGGCGAGCAGACGGTTTTTGCCAGCACCAACGACGTGTCCCCGGCAGGTTTGTCGGCCGCGGCCCGCGCGCTGGTTTCCGCCGCCGGGCCGGGAAAAATATCCCCCGAGACCAAGGGTCTTTCGTTTTTTCGTTCTCACCTTCCCGGTATTGAGTTGCCGGGTACTGTGACCTGGCCGGAACGCATTCAGGCCGCACGGGAAGCCGAAGCGGCCGCCCGCGCGGCGGGCGCGCATATCCGCCAAGTGACGGTCTTCCTGGGCTGGAACCAACAACACATCGGCATCGCGCGCTCGGACGGCGCCTGGTGCGAGGATGCGCGCGCCCAAGTGGTGCTTTGGGTCAATGCCGTGGCCGGACAGGGAGAAAAACTACAAACCGGATTTGAATCCTCCGGCGGTTCACAGGGCTGGGAAACTATCCGCGAGCACGGGGCTGTCTCCACCGGGCGCCTGGCCGGAGAACGTGCCCAACGGTTGTTGACCGCGCGTCCGGCACCGGCCGGGCGCGGGTGCGTGGTGCTCGCAGCCGAAGCCGGCGGCACCATGATCCACGAAGCTGTGGGGCATGCGTTGGAAGCCGACTTGGTGCAAAAAGAACTTTCGCCTTATGGAAACCAGCTCGGGCAGAAAGTGGCCAGCCCGCTGATCAGCGTGGCCGATGACGCCACCTTGGCCGGTTGGCGCGGTTCCTTCGGCTGCGATGACGAAGGCACGCCCGCGCAATGCACCTTGCTGATCGATCAGGGTATTTTGAAAGGCTTTCTGCATGACCGGCTGACGGCCCGACAAGGCGGTGTTTCACCCACAGGCAACGGCCGCCGCCAATCGTATGCCCATCGTCCCATACCGCGCATGACCAATACCATGATATTGCCCGGCCGCGAGGACGCCCAAGCGGTCATCCGTTCCGTTCCCCATGGTTTGTATGTGGTCCGCATGGGGGGCGGGCAGGTGAACACGGTCAACGGGGATTTTGTGTTTGAAATCAACGAAGCGTATCTGATCGAGAACGGCGTTGTGACCGAGCCGGTGTTGGGCACCACCATGATCGGCAATGCCGCGGAAGTGCTCCAAAGTATTGACCACGTGGCTTCGGATTTCGGGCGCGGCTTGGGCACTTGCGGCAAGGACGGCCAAGGCGTGCCCGTGGCCGATGCCCAGCCCACTTTGCGGATACCGGAAATCACTATCGGCGGATAGTCACGCAGAACAATGGATAATAGTTAACAGGGTGATGAAAAACCCCGGTGGAGCAGCTCTTGAGGTCCAGGTGCGCAAGCCGCTCGCCTCGGAGAGGCTCGCTCGAATCGGAAATCCTTTTGCTGATAAGGATTTCCTCAACGCTTGCTCACCTGGACCCCAAGAGCTCTTTCTGGTCCGGACAGGTAGTAGATTTTTTCAGCACTCTGTTAATAGAAAAACATAAAAATAAAAGGCGAAAAAAAAGCGAAAATAATTATTGACAAAAAGTCGGGTAAAGGCTAAATTTGTTCCAACAGCAAGCGTGGTCAAATCGGTCCAACTTATTTGAAAGCATTTTTTTTGACCGCGAGTTTCGTTTTTTGTTCGCTTTTTGGTTTTCGAATTTTGAGTTGTTCCCGGTTGGAACCAGGCGAATTCGCAAAACCAAAAATCCGGCACGGGGTCAAAGACCTTCAAACCATCGGGCCGGGTGGTTTACGCAGAACTCATGCAAGTCGAATCACCGTTTAACTGATGCAAGGTAGGATTTTTAAAGCGCGGGACAAGATACCGGAAAGGAGGGAGCAGGCCATGTTCACAAACAACGATTTGATGCTTTCGGCAGTTTTAACCAACATTGTTTCCCAAAAAATTAAGGTGGCGCACCTGGTGGTCGAGGAGCTTGTGCGGGACGACCACGCCCAGGAGCTCCCTGAAAGGCGGACGGGCTTCATGGCAACCGCCTGGAGGTCCGTTTCTCCGGCGGTTTGGATCGGAAAAATAATTGGGAAATCAAAGCGGCTTTTTTCATCCCGGCAACGTTCCGGCAAAGAGGGAACCGTGAGTTTTGAGGCGTCCAAGCATCAGGCATTGGATCGGGCGAACTCGTGGTCTGTCTCGAAAACCAGCCGGACGAAGGCCCGGGGCGGGTATCTGGGATTGGAACATCGGCAACGTGTGCGTCCGATTGATCCGTGCGTGCCCGGCGAATTATTGTCGGACTCGGAAAAAC
>JAAXVQ010000323.1 GCA_013335425.1 Candidatus Firestoneibacteriota bacterium
TTCCACGCCTCGGGCTCGACGGGCCTGGGCGTCTTCGAGGCGGCCCGCGAGAAGAACCGCCTGGCCATCGGCGTGGACTCGGACCAGCACGCCGAGGCTCCCGGGTTCATCATGGCAAGGAGATTCTCATGATGCTCACCTTCAAGTCTCGGAATGTTCATCCCCCCTGCCGCGAGTGCATCGCGTGGTCTCGCTGCTGAAACGTTGGCTGCTCGGCACGCATCAGGGTGCTGTTGGCCATGAGTACCTGGACTACTACCTGGACGAGTTCACCTTCCGCTTCAACCGGCGGACCTCGCGATCCCGCGGTAAGCTCTTCTACCGCCTCGTCCAACAGGCCGCGCAGATCCTGTTTGATATGGCGATACTTCTTTGCCAATCGCTTGACTGCGCGATCGAACGGCGCAATGGTCTCAATCTGGTAGCTCATCCAACAGGTCCTGTGCTGGACGGGTCCGTCCCTGTTGTACCTCAGTCAAGCTACGCTCGATCAGGCGCTTGAAGGTTGGAGAACGCGCCAGCAGCAACGTCTCCCTGGACGGCTGTGAAATCCGCAACAATCAAACCAACGGAAGCGTCACCAACTATGGCGGCGCGATCGAAGTGGACTATGGAACGCTCACCCTCAACCGCTGTTATGTCCACGACAATTACGCCTCGCCGTACGGGTCCGGAATGTCGGTGGGCGGCGCCCTCCGAGGTACCAACAATTGTACGATCGCCATTTACAATTGCACCCTCGCCGCCAACACCGCCTATTACGGCAGCGGGCTGTTTCAAAACAACGGAACGGCCACGATCCGGAACACGACCTTCACCGCCAACTATGCGGTGGGTTGGGCCACGGTGTACATCTGGGTCGGAAACCTGGGGCTCACCAACTGCACCGTGACCAACAACACCGCCGGCGATCAACTGGCCGGCGTCGGGGCAGACAGTTACACTTCGGCGACGCTGCGTAATACAGTAATCGCCGAAAACACGGTTTACTATAATACCGGCGACACGGACATTCACTTTTTCAACGTCTTCACCTCCAGCGGCTACAACCTCATCGGTTCCACGGGTTCCGCGACCTACACCTGGACCACGGGTGACGTGGTGGGCACGGAAAGCGCCCGGCAACCAGCCAATTTGGCCGGGTTGGCCGACAACGGCGGCTATGTGCCCAGCCAAATGCCCGCGTTGGGCAGCCCGGTGATCGACCCCGCTTCCGGCAACGGCGCGCCGTTTGTGGACAGCCGCGGCTTTTTGCGCAGCGGCAACGCGGACAAAGGCGCGTGTGAGTTTGACGGCGCCTTGCCCGCGGTTTCGGCCGCGTCCGCGATCGGCTGCTTCGGCTTTACGGCCAACTGGCCCGCGGTGACCGGCGCTGGCGGCTATTTGTTGGACGTGGCCACGAACGCAACCTTCACCAGTTTCGTGCCCGGGTACCAAGCTTATGATGCCGGCAATGTCACCAGTCGGGCGGTAACCGGTCTGGCTTCCGGCACCAATTATTATTACCGCATCCGCGCCTATAGCGGCGTTGACCGCAGTTGGTATTCGAACAGCGCCTCCGCCACGACCCTGATTCCCACCGCCACCTCGACCGTGACCCGTACTGCCACCGCTTCGCCCACCACAACCCGAACCCCGACGAACTCGCCGACTGCCACCGCCTCGCCTACGGTCACACCGACTTCGACCCGTACCCATACAGCCACCGCCTCGCCTACCCGCACCTCAACCCCGACCAGCTCGCCGACTGCCACGGCCTCACCTACCGCCACGGCGACACCGACCCGTACTCCGACTGCCACCGCCTCGCCCACGGCCACGGCGTCGCCTACCGGCACTGAGTCGCCTACCGCGACTGTTTCGCCCAGCGCGACCGCAACCTCGACGAACTCACCTACCGCCACGGAATCACCCACCGTCACGGTATCACCCACGCCCACGTCGACTTCAACCGAATCGCCCACCGCCACAGCGTCCCCCACCGCCACTGTTTCGCCTTCGGCCACCCCCACACCCACCTTGACCATCACCGTGTCGGTCACGCATACGCCCACCGTCACGCGGACACCCACGATCACCCCGACCATGACGCAATCGACCACGGTCACGCCCGAGCGCGCCTCCTCAGCCCGGGACAACAGCGTGTGCGCTTTCCCCAATCCCGCTTCCGGGCATATGCGTTTCCGCCTCGACCTGGCGCAAGCCGGCGAAGTGAAAATCGCGCTGTACAACCCGGCGGGTGAACGGGTTGCGACGCTTGGCGGCAACCAGCCGGTTGGGGTTTCGGAGTTGACTTGGGACTGCCACGGCATGGCGCCCGGCCTCTATTTGGCGCAAGTTAAGTCCAACGGGGATCAGGGTGTGAAGAAAAATCTCAAGGTCGCGGTTGTGCGGTAAAAAACAGAAAAGCACGAGACGGTGATATGCCTACTCGGGGCCGGCTCTCGGTCAATCGGTTAAAAGCACCTTGCTTATCCGGTTATCCGACAACCGGCCTTTTCCGATACAGGAACCGTTTAATGCGTACCCCGCGTAAAACCCTGTTACTAACGCCAACTACTGCCCGGTTTGAATCATTTTTTCTTTGATATTTCGCGCCGCGTCCCGGGCCTTGGCATGCTCGGGTTGCAGTTTCAACAGCGTTTCAAATATTTTCAGAGCCTCTTGGTATTGCCTTTTGGCATAATGGTCCACGCCGTCCCGATACATTTCTTCCACCCGCCGGGGTATCTCCTGCTGGGCCGCCTTCAGTTTGGCCTCTACTTTCAAATTGTTGGGGTCCAGTTCGAGTATCTTCTGGTAGGCCGCGATTTCCGTCGCCAAATCGCCGTGTTCGGCGGCAACGGCCGCCTGCTGGCGCAGGGTCGCCAATTCATTGCGCAACGCCTCCTCGGCTTTCTGCAGCAAGGCGGTGGCTTCCTGATGTCTGGTGGTCAATTCGAGCACCAACTGCAATTCCTTGATCGAGGTATTGAAATCATGTGGCTCACGAATAAAGGTGCCTGTGTATGTATGTTGGGGGACTGTTGGGGGACGTGTTGGGGGACGGAGTTAGTTTATTAGTTTAACAAAAATTCTCCGCCACCTCCTCAAACGGCCAAACACCTAAAACTAACAAACTAACTCCGTCCCCCATCATTTCCCCTATTACCGTTTCTTTTTACGGGCCCGAAGGGCAAATGCTTGCAGCCTATTTTTCAAGGGAATCATTTCCTCAATCTCCGTCACCAATCCGGCCCGAGCCAGCCATGACTGTAATTCAGACTCGGCAAAGCCCAGCCAGCGATCATGATACCGGGTCCGCATGGTTTCATCCCGGTGCTTGGCCAGGTCGATCAAGACAAAAAAGCGCCCGGGCT
>JAAXVQ010000324.1 GCA_013335425.1 Candidatus Firestoneibacteriota bacterium
AGCACGCTGAGTTCGGAACACTCCCGGCAACCGCGCAAAGCCGGTTATGCCGATAATCCCGAAACGGATTTTCCCGTGATGCTTAAGAAAAAAAGAAAAACTTTCACGATTTTATCGGAAGCGATTTTAAGCGCAAGCTAGGAGCCTGTCGGACTTTCTCCTCAGAGATGGTATAATAGCGCCGTTATCCCCCTTTTGCAAAGGGGGATACAGGGGGATTTGATAAATGATATTGGCCTATAATCACGACCTCAAACAACATTCGCAAACGCTTCGAAAGAAAATGACCGAAGCCGAAAACCATCTTTGGAAGCGGCTTCGTGGAAAACAAATCGGATCACGCCGTATATAGCCAATCGTCGACAGCAGCATCACCCGTCTTTGAAATCTCGTTTTACCGAACCGCCGCCCTTACCTCCGGCTGCGGATGCGGTTGAAAAGATGAAATGGCGTTTGCAAACACCGGTTGGCCGGAAAATTTCTGCCAAGCGCAAAACCACGGTCGAGCCTGTGTTTGGAATTATCAAAACAGCCATGGGCTTCCGTCAATTCCTACTGCGAGGCTTACAAGAATGGACGCTGGTCTGCATGGCCTGGAACATGAAACGGCTGCATGGGCTGAAATTGAGCCGGGCCTAATCAAATCCCCCTGTATCCCCCCTTTGCAAAAGGGGGAAAACACACAGGCACCTTTATTCGTGAGCCATTCGGAGCGGTATTTGGATCTTTCGAAGATTTAAGTCCGACAGGCTCCTAGGAAACGGTTATAAACAGGGCTCGACAGGATTTTGCCGGAACAGACCCGGAAAATTTTTTAAAATCAACTGCGCAGCCTGCGGATGGTTGGTCGTCCCATATCGAACAAATTGACATCGTTTTTCGAAACGTATAGAATTAAAAACGGATTTGATCGATTCCATACACAAGAGTTTACCTGCCGGTCACAAATAAACATTTTAGGGCATCCATAACGCGGGATATTCTCCGGGGGGGATAAATCAACCATGCAGCGAAAAAAAAACGCCGAAGGCGGATGGCGGCAATTCGCAGGGAGGGCACTGTGCGCTGTTTTTTTTGTTTGCTTGCCGGTAGGAACCGTTTTTGCGGAATGGTCGCAAATGGGCGGGAGTTTGAACCTTAATCCGCAAACGGATGCCAGCTATCCCTGGGTGGATGCCGAGGGGGATGCCTGTTATGTATCGTGGACGGAAAACGTCAACGGGAATCAGCAAGTCATCGTCAAGCATTTTGACCCGGCGGCACATACCTGGGTGCAAGACGGCGGTCCTTTAAACTTGGAGCCCATTTCCGGCTGGGCCACCCGTTCCAGCCTGGCCCTCTATCATGGAACGCCGTATGTGGCCTGGGCCGAAGATGCGAACATTACCGGTTACTCCAACGCGGATGGCGTTACCAAAAGCGCCAAAGTGCAGGCGATTTTCGTTAAACGCTTCCTGGGGGGCGTCTGGGAACAAGTCGGCAATCGGGTTAGTTTTAACCGGGACGTTAAATCGGCGTATTCTCCCAAGTTGAAGTTCGATACCGCCGGCTCGCCGGTGGTGTCGTGGAACGATGACGGCATCGTGGCGGTGCGAAAATGGAACGGTTCGGTTTGGGAGCCTATGGGCAACACATTGCCCACGGGCGGTGAACCGGAACTTGTCATGAAAGAGGATGTCCCGTACGTGACTTGGAGCGCTACGGACAGCAATTATCCGCCCGAGGCGCATGCGCAAAATGTCGTTTGGGTCTACTGCTTCAAGCCGGACGGTTGGGAGCGGCTCGGAGGCTACCTGGCGCAGATTTATGATACCTTTCACCCGACGTTGGTCTTCGGCCACGACGAACCTTATGTTGCCTGGTACGAAAAAAACTCCAGCCCTTTTAATACCATCCGGGTAAAAAAATTCAATAAAGGCAGTTCGGCTTGGGAAGCTGTGGGTGCGGTTTTAAATGTCGGTTTTGACCAAGATGCTTGTGAGCCGCGCATCGACTGGTGGAACAACAGTCCGGTGGTTGCCTGGAATGAAAAATCCAAGATTTATGTCAAACGGTTTTCTGCGCAAAGTTGGGAACTCATCGGCAACAACCTCAATGCGGACCCCAACGGGGGCGGAGCGTCCGATCCGCGCGTGGCGGTTTCCGGGAATAAATTCTTTCTGGCCTGGAGCGAAACCGATAGCGTGAATTTTAAAAAGCAAATTTATGTCAAATGCCACGATGGCGTATTTCCCGCTCCCACCACGGTGCCCGGGCCCGCTTCAGCTTACGCCCAGCCCAACCCCTTTTTACCTGCGTCCGCAGAAAAAGTGAGGTTTTACGGTTCCGCCCTGGCGTCCGAGGATTACTCCGTCGAGATTTTTAATATGCGCGGCCGGAGAGTCCGGATCCTGCATCGGGAGGATCAATGGAACGGTCGGAACGAACAGGGTAATTTATGCGAAGGCGGAGTTTATGTTTTTCAAATTAAGAACCCGCACTCCCGCAGTTCCGGCCAGATCGTACTTATTCGTTGATCGTTCCCGGACGGATATTTTCCCGCGGGCGGCGGGTCTTTCCGCCGCCATCGCTTTGCCTTCGTTTGCCAACCAATAAATTTATCCGGCGATTGCCTTAAATCTGCAAATGGTGTAAAACTAGCCTTGAGGTAATGTGAGTTTATCAGTGCCGTTTAAGGGGTTCTTCTTGCTGCCTGAAAAGGAAAATATGAAAATCTTGCTTCGCAGCCCCAATTGGGTCGGGGATGCGATTATGGCCACGCCCGTGCCGCGGTTGCTCAGGCAAACCTGGCCTGCTTGCCGTATTCACGTGCTGGCCAAGCCCTGGACGGCGCCCGTTTGGGAACAGCACCCCGATGTGGAAAAAATCATTCCGTTGGCTCAAGGGCGGGCGGCGGGCGGGGCTCAACTCCGGGAATTGCGCGGGGAAAAATACGACTTGGGGCTGGTGCTTCCCAATTCTTTTTCCGCGGCTTGGCTGACCTTCAGAGCCGGTTGCCGGGAGCGCGTCGGGTATGCCACCGAACACCGCGGCTGGCTACTGACCAGACGGTTGCCTTGGTCGCGGGCCGTGCGTGAGGGAGCCCGACCCCAGGCTTATCTCCGTCTGGCCCAGGCAGCCGGAGGCGGTGGGACTGAAGTTCAGGAGCGGCCGTTTATTTTGCAGGTCACTCCCGCCGAGTTGGCGCATGCGGCGGAACTTATGGGGAACATGGATCGGCGGCCTTGGGTAGGGCTGGCCCCGGGGTCCGTGGCGTCCAGCCGCCGCTGGCCGGCCGAGCGTTTTGCGCGGCTCGCCGACCGCTTGCGGCAAAACGGTTGCCGCGTGGTTTTAGTCGGCAGCGGTGCGGACGCACAA
>JAAXVQ010000016.1 GCA_013335425.1 Candidatus Firestoneibacteriota bacterium
TTTCCATCGGCCCGGGGCGCAATGACGGCGTGACCCGTATTTACGCCTGTTCCAACAACGGCCATGCTTATGAATACTCCTGGAGCGGTTCGGCCTGGAACTGGTCGGACCTGGGGCAGGCGTCCGTTTCGCCGCAAACCGGCGTGGCCGTGGGTTCCGGGCGCCAACCCGGGCAAAACTCGGTTTTCGCGGCTTCCCATGACAAAACTTTGTACGAATACGTTTGGCTGACGGAAACGTTTACGGCCACGCCGACGGCCACCCCCTATACCCCCACGGCCACGCCCACGGGCACGGCGACCTCCACGATTTCCGCCACACCTACCATAACGCTCTCGGCCACCGCCACGCCGACGGTTACGGCCAGCGCCACGGGTACGGACACGCCAACCGGTACGCCCTCAGCCACGAGCACACCCACCCGTTCCGAAACGCCGACCGGCACCCCCTCGTCCAGCGAGACGCCCACTTTGACGGCCACGGTTACGGGTTCTGAAACCGCAACCTTCACTCCAACGGAGTCGGGCACGCCGACTTCTTCCGTCACCCCCACCAGCACGCCCTCGTCCAGTGCGACCCCGACGTTGACGGAGACAACAACCGGCACTGAGACCCCGACGTTTACCGTGACCGCCACGGGCACGGCAACTTGTTCGGCGACCGCCACCGGCACCGTTACGTTCACGCTCACACCCACGTCTTCGAGAACGCCCACCGCCACAGCTTCCGGGAGCCCCACCTTGACGGGAACCGTCACAGGGTCACCCACCAGGACGCCGACGCATACTGTTACCGCCACCCTATCCCCCACGGGCACACGCACTCCGACCGCGACGCCCAGCCTTACGATAACCCGGACCTTTACCCGGACGCCCTCGTTCACAGCCACCTCGACGGGGACATCCACGGCGACGTCTTCACCGACAGCCACGCGCACGTCCAGCGGAACCAGCACGGGCACCATTACCCGGACGGCCACCCGGTCGGTCACTTACACCGGTACGCCGACTAGGACGGCCACGCCCACGCGGACCGTTACCTGGACGATTACGCCCTCCGGCACCGTTACCGCCTCGCACACGCCTTCGGCGACCCGGACGCTCACGGCAACTGCGTCCCAGACCGTTACAGCCACCGTAACGCCCAGCGCAAGCCCGACGTTTTCTGCCACGCCGTCTTTGACGATGACGGTCACCGGCACCCCGAGTTTGTCGCCCACCTGCAGCCGGACAGGCACCGAGACCCCGACGTCGACCTTAACCCCGACGGCCACGCCGACTTCCACGGTGACCCGAACCTCGACCCGGACGACGACCTTCACGGTTTCGCTCACGCCCACCATTTCCGCCACCCGCACGGTCACGCCTACGGTTTCTCGGACTTCGACCGTGTCGCCGACGACCACCGTCACCCTAACGCCCACCCGGACCGAGACGGCGAGCGCCTCGCCCACGGTTGTGCCTTATGGGGATTTGTCCCGAGTCGTGGTTTACCCCAACCCCTTTTTGGCCGCTGCCAACAAGGGCCGCCCAGAGGTGATTTTTGGTCGGCTGCCGCCGCGGTTGACCCTGCGGCTGTATACCTTGACCGGCAAGCTGGTTAAGACCCTGGAGAAAGACAATGCCGGCACCACTTTGGCTTGGGACTTGCGAAATGATTCCGGCAGTCCGGTCGCTTCGGGCGTATATCTCTACCTGATTCACGACGGCCGCTCGCAAGCGAAAGGCAAAGTGGCTTTGGTTCAATAGCCCAACCGTGAATTTCTCCGATTTTTTCGGCGGCAAGCCGACATTCGCCCCCGCAGCGGTTTTTCCCATCCGGCTGTTCACAAGTATGCTATAGTTAGTATGCTGCTCCCTGAAAGTCTTTAATTTGCCTGAATTGGGCGAGGCATATCATGAAGTTTCAAACTTGGGTGCCCACCTTGGCGTTGGCGGTTTTCCTTTTGGCCGCACGTTCCGGCGATGCCGCCGGGTGGCAAAAATACAAAGTTAATGCTTTCGCTATTGCCGGGACTTTTTGGAGCGTTACGGTTACAGCCGGGCGCAACGGTTCAACCATTCCTTATTTATACGCTTCCAGCTCCAATCAAAATGTTTATGAATATTCCTGGGACGGTTCGGCCTGGAGCGGCGCTTCCATTGGCGTGGCCGAAGCCGGCTATGAAGCCCGGGGATTGGCCGCCGGGAACGGACGTAATGACGGAACGACCTGCCTCTACACCGGCACCAGCTGGGGTGATGTCACGGAATTTTTTTATAACGGCGGCACCTGGGACAAGTCCGTCCAATATACGACCAATGCGGCCTTCTATGGCTTGACCATCGGGCCGGGGCGCAATTCCGGCACCAATTATATTTACGGCGCCAGCACGTCGAGTCAGCTCTGCGAGTTCACCTACACCGGCACTGGTACCGGATATACCAATGTCAATCTGACGCCGTTTGGATCCGATGTCTTCTGGGACACAACGATCGGGGATGGCCGCCATGACGGCAAGCAACGCGTCTATGCCGCGAGCCAGGACGGCAATATATATGAATACGCGTTCAACGGTTTGGTCTGGTCGCGGACGAGTGTGGCCGCAACCGTCGACGCGTTTTACAGCGTGGCTATAGGGCCCGGGAGCCATGCGGGGGAGGATTCGGTTTTCGGCGGATATGACCGCGGCTTGGTCTATGAATATTATTGGAACGGCACCAGCTGGGTAAGCGCGACTTTGAACATTACGGGCAGCAACAATCAGCCGGTGTATGCGGTTGCCTTGGGTGTTGGGCGCAACGACGGCACGACCCGCGTTTACGCCACCTATACCAACGGGCATACGTTTGAGTTTACCTGGGCCGGATCCGCTTGGAACCAAGTGGACATGGGCGCAACCACCGCCGGTCAGCAACGAAGTCTTACCGTCGGGCCCGGGCGCAATGGGAGAAATTCTGTTTTTACGGGCACGGACGACGGTTTTATTTACGAATATCAGTGGGTACCCGACACCCCTACGTTCACGCCGAGCGCCACGCGGACCCCATCGGCCACGGCGACCCCCACCGTCACCAGGACGGGGACGGCCACGCCCCCAACCAGCGCGACGAACACGCCCACGCACACGCCCACCGCGACAGTCACGCCCAGCACTACGGAGTCCGTAACCGCGACGCTTACCCCGTCGTACACGGCCACCCCTACCCTGACACCCTCGGAGAGCATGACGCCGACGTTGACCGAGACCCCGAGCGCCACACAGACGCCCACGGGCACGTCTACGCCTTCAATTACACCCACGCCGAGCGTCACGCCGACGCTTACCGAGACCCAGAGCGTCACGCCAACATGTTCAAACACACTTACGCCGTCCGTGACCGCCACGCCCAGCGTCACACCGACCGTGACGTCTTCGGCCACAGTGACCAGCACGCCCAGCATCACCCCCACCTCAACCCAAACGCCGGTTTTCACCCCCACGGTCACCCCCACCCTCACGGGCACGGCGACCATTACCCTGACCTGCACGATTACGCGTACCCAGACGGTTACCCCGACGGGAACGTCCACTCCGACGAATACGGCCTCGTTTACGGTCACGCGCACACCGACGATCACACCCACGACAACCCGCTCGCCGACGAGCACGATTTCGCCCACGGTCTCGCCCAGTGCCACCATCAGCCCCACGGTCACTTTGGCGCCGACGCGGACCATTACCCTGACCGTGTTGCCTTATCCGGACCTCGCCGGCGTGGTGGTTTATCCCAACCCGTTTAGAGCAAAAGAAAAATTTGCCGCAACAGTCAAGTTCGGACACTTGCCCCGGGCGTGTACCCTCCGCTTGTATTCGCTCACCGGCGGTTTGGTCCGGACCCTCGAGAAAGACGACCTCCAGAGCGTTTTGGTCTGGGATTTGAAAAACACCCAGGGCACGCCGTTGTCTTCAGGGGTATATATCTATATTCTCCGGGACGGCCGGGGCGGGGAAGTTCGAGGCAAGGTGGTGTTGATCCGGTAACCGGAAATCCCATGTTTTTTTAGCCTTTTCGAGCGGACAGCCATCCCAAATTTTTATGGACCGTATTGCCTTGTGCATGCTATCATCGCGGGTAATGAATCTTATTGTCGTGAAATCCAATTTATGGCGCAAGGCGTTCAACCCCGGGGTGGTGCTGGGCTTGGCAGGCGTTACCACCCTGTTGGTGGCGGCTCTGGTTTTGGCCCAGACCCGGGTTTCGCCCGGAAAAACCGCTGCGGCTTTGGTGTCAGACCTAACCCCCGGCATTCATGCCCATGACGCCATTTTTCCCGAAGAGCGCCTTCGCGCTTACGCGGGCAAACAATTTGATTTCCGGCCCGAGCTGAGCGAATTTCTCGATACGTTGGAACAGCAAGCGCTACCGGAGGACGGAGGCGCGCCCGCCAATGTGGTGGAGCAACTCACGCGCTTCGTCAACCGTGAGTTTGTGCGTTTTGACGAATATCCTATTCATAAACACGAAAATTACTGGATCATCGCCAAAACCCGCGGGTATACCATCGACACCATCGTGGGCTGCAACCCGCATCTGGAAAAAATTGTCTGCCAGGTAGGGCAGAAGATTTTAATCCCCAGCCGGGGCGGTTGCCTGCATCAGGTGAAGCCCGGCGAGTCGCTCTATCAGATTTCCCTCGATTACCGGGTGCCAGCGGACGATATTTTGCAGGCCAACCTCGTGGACCCGGATTGGGGTTTGGTCCCGGGCATGTGGCTTTTCATTCCGGGCGCCAAGCCTTTGTATTTGTCCGAAGGGATGCATAAACAATATTCCAAACGCGCTCTTTTCCGTTCGCCGCTTTCCGGGCGCTATACTTCCTTCGTGGGCAACCGCATTCATCCGGTGTTGGGCTTTTCCAAGTATCACAACGGGGTGGACATTGCCTGCAAGTACCGCAGTTGGGTGGGCGCTTCCGCCGCCGGCGTGGTTACCGTGGCGGGTTGGGGCGGGGCCATCGGAAAGTATATTAAAATCGACCACCAGAACGGTTACATGACCATGTACGGTCATTTGGACACCATCTATGTGCATGCGGGGCAGAAGGTCAAAGGCGGGCAATTGATCGCGCGTTCGGGTTCCACCGGCCGTTCCACGGGGCCGCATCTGCACTATACGATTTGGGAAAACGGGGTGATTAAAAACCCCATGGATTTTCTCTGGTAGCGGAGGCTCAAGGCATGGGTAGGGTTTTGGTGTTGCACGGTCCCAATTTAAATTTGCTCGGTTCGCGCGAACCCGAAGTGTACGGGTCCGTGAAGCTGGAGGAGATCGACGCCGCGCTGGCCGGTTTGGCCCGCGAGTTGAACCTGGAATTGCGCAGCGTGCAGACCAATCACGAGGGTGAGCTGGTGGATCAGATCCAGCAGGCGCGGGGTTGGGCCGAGGTGATCATCATCAATCCCGCGGCTTACACCCATACCTCGGTGGCGATTCCCGATGCGCTCAAAGCCGTCGGCATTCCCGCCATTGAAGTGCATTTGTCCAATGTCTACGCCCGCGAGGAATTCCGGCAGCGTTCTTACCTAGCCGGGGTGGTGCGCGGACGCATCCTGGGGTTTGGCCCCGAGTCGTACTTGCTGGCGCTGCGGGCCGCCCGTCAATTCCTTCCGCAATAAATTATGCCGGAGCAGCTGCTGCGCCATCGGCACGTTCGCTGGCTGGGGCAGACGGTCTTCGGCGTCCTGATTTTTTCCATCCTGGTGTTGTTGTTCATGCCTCCGGCCTGGGAAAGTTCCATGGCGGCGGTCTCCGTGCTGGGAGCGGCGCTCTTCGGCCTGGGGGCGCTTTTTTGGCTGGGGGAAGGCAGCGCCGATAGGCTTCGGGAGACTTCTTTTGGTCCGGCGTATCTGCTTTTGCTGGCGGTCTGGGGTATTTCGGCCATGGGCGCGACCGACAAGTCCCTGAGCCTCAACACGCTGGCCGTCACGCTTTCCCTCTGCCTGGTTTTTTTTCTCGCGTTGTTTTTGACCCGCTCCCTTCGCCATCTGCGGCAGTACTTGAGCTGGCTCCTGCTGGCCGCGGTTTTACTCTCGATTTTCGGGCTCTACCAATATGCCGGCGGTTTGTCTGAAACTTATACCAATCTTTTCGGCGGTCAGGCACCCCAGGGTTTTTTTGAAACCGAATTGGCCGGGCGGCTGCTTTCCGGACGCGCGTTTTCTCTGTTCGTCTACCCGAACGTTTTTTCCGGCTTTTTGGCCATGTTGCTGCCCCTGGGGTTGATGTTTTGGATTTCCGCCCGCCGGGCGGGAGCCAGTTGGTGGTGGGGCAGCGTGCTGGTGATTTTGCTGGCCGGTTTGTTTTCCACCCAATCCCTGGGAGGCTGGATGTCCGCGGCCATCGGCGTGGGCCTTTTCTACATTTTGTTGGCCGACGAACGTTCGCTGCACAATGGGCACCGGTGGTCCTTGGGCTTGTGGTTCATCGGCTTGCTGTTTTTTCTCGGTGGTTTGTGGTTGATGCTCAACCATCGCGGCCCCGGGGCGGCTTGGGACGGGTTGTCGCAGCGCTGGGTGCATTGGAAGATTGCCGGCGCCATGTTTTTAAAACATCCCTGGTTCGGCGTGGGTCCCGGGCTCTACGGCACCGAATATGTCCGTTTTCAGGCGGCGGACGAAATGTACTCCCGTTATGCGCACAATGTGCTGCTGCAGATCGGCGCCGAGACCGGCGGGGTGGGGCTGGCCTCGCTGGGCTTTTTTCTGTTTCGTTGGGGGCAGTATCTGCGGCGCGGTCTCGCGTCCTGGAAACATCATCCCCGGCGAATTTACCTGGTGGGATTGGCGGCGGCGCTGGCTGCGGCCGGGGCGCATGCCTTGGGGGACGTGGATTTTCATTTTATCAAAAACGCCGTGGTCGTCATGCTGCTGGCGGGCATGTTGACGGGCCTGTTGCGGCCGGTGGAGAAGCCGCTTTCGCCCGCCGGTCAAACCCCGGCGGTCCCGCCGTCCAAGACTTCGCAGGCGCTGGCTGCCGGATTTACCTGGGGGTTTGGCGGCGTACTGTTGCTCGCGCTCTGGCGCGGCGGGCACAGCCTACTGCTGGAAGGCGTCGTTTTTTGGTCCCTGGGCCTACTGGGCATGATCTGGATGGTGACCGTCCCGCTGGCGGGACGTATGGCGCGTACGGCATTTCCCCTGCGCTGGTGGCTGGCGTTTTTTTGGGTCTGGGGCATTGTTTCGGCGGCGGCTTCTCTGCACCCGGCCGCGGCCATACCCGGGCTTACCCTGGGCTTGGCGGGTTTGGCGGTGTTGAGCTTATGCTGGGCTTGGGCGCCCCAATCCTTTAATCTGCTCTGGATCTTGGTCGGCAGCAGCTTGTTGTTGGCGTTGTTGGCGCTGGCTTGGGTTTGGGGAAATCCGGGCACGCGGGTTAGCTTGTTTTGGCCGAACCCCAACTTGCTGGCCGCTTATTTGGCCATGGGGTTTGTGACCTGCCTGGGACTGGCCGCTTTGTTGCCTTGGGAGCGGGTGCGACGGTGGCTGCTCGGCGGGGCGGCCGGCGTCATCGGACTGGGACTCTTGGCCACCGGTTCTTTCGGCGGTTTGCTGAATTTGCTGGCGGGTTTGAGCGTGTTGCTGTTGTGGACCCTGCGCCGACGCCTGCGGCTTTGGCCGTTCTTGACGGGAGCGGCGGTGTTGTTTTTGGCCCTGGCCTGGGCGCTGCCCTGGGGTCCGGGCACCCGCTGGCATAAGCCGGGAGACTATGCCGGACCTGCTTACGAACGCGTACATATGGCCAGCGCGGCCATGCAGATGGGCGGAGATTATCCCTTAACCGGCGTGGGGCCGGGAAATTTCAGAGACATGTTTGAACGGTACAGTTTCCCCAATGTCCGGGGATTGGCCCGCTATGGCAAAGTGGCGGATTTCGCGCACTCGGAGCCTTTGCAAATCCTGGCCGTGCTGGGCATTCCCGGGTTGGCGGTGCTGCTGGTCATCATCGGGCTGGCGGCCGTGCGGGCGAAGGAGCTATGGTCGGCGTTCCCGGCCGATGCGCCCTGGTCCTTTGCGGAAGCGGCGCCCGTGGTGGCTTCGGCCGCGCTGCTGGGGGCGATGGTCCAAGGCTTGGTGGATTTCAATTGGCACGCCCCGGCGCTTTGGCTTTGGAGCATGGCTCTGCTGGGTCTGATGTTCGTGAAAAAATCCCAGCCGTCGGCTTTGAGCCCGGTCCCTTCCGTGGCCGGCCTGGCCGCAGCCCTGCGGCGGCCACGCGCGCTGATTTTGCTCTTGGTCGGGGCTTCGGCCTTGTTGGGCGCTACGCGCCCGCTGCTTTCCGCCTATTATCTGGCGCAAGGGGAAGCGCAACAATATAAGAAAAAATTTAAGAGCGCGGATTTGGAATATCAGCGCGCGCTGGTGGTTCATCCCTTTTCCTCAGACGCCTATGACCGCCTGGGCCAGACGCAGGCGGATTTTTACGCCACCACCGGCGCCGAGCATTGGTTCTCCCTGGCCGAGTGGGCTTATACGAAAGCCCTGCGCTTGAACGGGCTGGACCCGTACATCCATCGGCACTTGGGGCAACTTTACAACCTGAAAGCCGCGCATTTAAGCGGAAGCGAGCGGCAACGCTATTACCTTCAGGCCATGAACCAGTACCGCGAAGCCCAGCGCAAGGCCCCCCACCAGGCGTTTCTTATGTTTGAATTGGGCAACGTGGCCCGGGGTGCGGGTTTGTTCTCCGAAGCCGAGGACAGCTGGCGCCGGGCCGTCGAATTGGAACCGCATTACGCCGCGGCTTGGAGCAACCTGGGCGTGATCCAGGAAATTCGTGCCGACTTTCCCGCGGCCGAAGCCAGCTACCGCCGGGCGTTGGATCTCAAGCAGCTTTCGCGCCGGGTACAGGATAAATATGAAATTGAGCTCTTGGCTATAAACTGGACGGTCGTCCACCATAACCTGGCGCAACTGCTGGAGCGGCAGCGACGTTGGCGGGAAGCCCGCGAACAATACGAGGAAGTGCTGCGCTTGGAACCCGAGAATATAAGGGCCAAAAAACATTTGCAGATTTTAGGGAAAAAGTAAGGTGACCCGGGAACTGGCGGATACCGGGACAGGTCCAACTCAGGTAAAGATCGCGGACGGGGAACTCATCGCGCGGACGCTGGCGGGGGAGACGCGCGCGTTCGATGAATTAATGCTGCGCTACCGTGACCGCGTTTATCGGCTGGCTTATCATATGCTTTGGAACGAGCAGGAAGCCGATGATGCGGCGCAGGAAGTTTTCGTACGCGCTTATTGCCATTTGAAGAAATTTCGGGGCGACTCCGGTTTTTTTACGTGGCTTTACCGCATCGCCAAAAACGTGGTTTACACCCAAGCCAAGAAATCCGGTCGGCGGCGGGAAATTGCACGGCTGGCGCACCGGCGGTTTTTGCTGCAAGGGCGTCCGGCGCCTACACCGGAAGCCTACGCTGAGCGGGGCGAGTTGCGGGAACTCATCCGGGACGGGCTGCGCAGCCTGGAACCCAAGCAGCAGGAAGTGCTGGTGCTGCGCGGGATCGAAGGCCTGGACAACGACGAGGTTGCCCGGGTGCTCAACGTGCCTGTCGGGACCGTCAAGTCGAGGTTTTTTCGCGCCCAGGAAAACCTCCGGCAATGGTTTGAGGCGCACGAACCGAGCAGGCAGGAAGGCCAAGCATGAAGCCGTGCTTTGAATTCACCCAATGGCGTCGGCAGACTTTGGAGCGGACCTTGACCTCGGCCGAGACGGCGGTCTTTGCCGCGCATTGCCGAAGTTGTCCGGCCTGCCTTCGGGCGTCCGGCCAAGCGCGGCGCATTGACGATTGGCTGCGGCAAAGCGCGCAGCGCCGAGCGCCCGAAGGCTTTAACCAGGGCGTTTGGGACCGGATTCAGGCGCTGCCGAGCGCGGTTGGGCTGCGCCGCAGTTGGCTGCCGGCTTGGAGCGCTGCCGGTTTGTTGGCGGCCTTGACGGTGGCGGGTTTTGCGGCTTATTCGGCATGGCATCCGCAGTCCGCGGGCAAAGCCACGGAGGTTGTCCGCCTGCCGGAATCGGGCGCTTTGATCCCGGCACCGACGGCGGCTGCCGCGCAGGCGACTTCGGCACCGGCTGCACAGCGGGCGGAGACCTTGGTGTCGCGCAAAGCGGTCCATCCGCCGAGGCATATCCGGGCGGAAAAAGAGGCCGTGGAGACGACGTCGAAATTTGCACTCATGACCTCGAAGCGCAGACCGGCTTTGCCCGAGCCTCCCCACGCTTCCCGCGCCGAATCTTTCGCGCCCGCGGTCAGGGAAGGCGGCGGCGCTTTGGCCGAACCCGCGCGGGCTGCGGCTGGTCTGGGCAATGGCGCTCCCGCCGGCAGCCTTTTGCGCCTCTTGCCCGGAAGCGTACAGGTCCGTCCCAACACCATACACCCCACGCGCGGCGAGCGCATCCTCCTGGAAGTGAACCCGGAGACACCGGGGCACCTGGAAGCGCGGATTTATACGCGTGAAGGCCGTTTGGTTCGGACCTTGGTGGACACGGACATCGCACCGGGCTACCACGCGTGGGATTGGGACGGCACCAATGACCGTCAGGAAAACGTTTCCGGAGGAATTTTTATACTCCAGGTGCGCGGAAACGTGCCGGACAGGAAGTTTAAATTGGCGGTGATCCGGTGAGCACCCGGACTCGGACGATAGGGAGCCTCACCGCCTTTAAGTGATTTAGTTTAAATGAAATTGGACCGATCCTGGCAGTTATAATTCGTAAAAATCTACGGTGAAACTATGACTCGCTTGATGCAGGTTAAAATTTTCCGGTGGTTTCAATTCGCCCGTTTGGTCGTCTTGAGCATATCCGTCGGGTTGGTTGGCAGTTGGGCCTGGGGCGCGGGAACCACGGGCGCGGATTTTCTGCAAACGCAAGCTCCGGCGGGCATGGCGGCGCTGGGCGCCGGGGTGGCCGATGCACGCGGCGGCGAGAGCCTGAATTGGAATCCGGCCGGCATGGTTGCGCAACCTTACGCGTCCTTGGCGTTTACGCATTTTTCGGGGTTGGTGGACACGGCCTATGAACAGGTGGAAGGTTATGTGCCGGATTTGTTGGGAGGAGCCTGGGGCGCACGGGTGTTTTATGACAGCACCTACAATTTTACGGAGGTCGACGCCAGCGGGGAAGCGGTGGGGAACCTGGAAAATTACGATCTGCTGCTGCATTTGGCCCATACCCGCACGTTGCTGCCGGGATGGACGGCGGGTTTGGGTTTGAAAATTTTTGAGAGCGTTCTGGCCGGGTATCACAGCCAGGGCGTCGCCTTGGATTTGGGCATGCGTTATGCGCCGGTACAAAGTTTTTGGGCCGTGGGTTGTGTTTTGGACAATATCGGCTCCAAAACGGCCTTTGACCAGGAAACCGATCAACTACCCTTGTCTTTGACCGCAGGCTTGGCCTGCACCTGGCACCCAGCGCAAGGGCATGAGGTCCGGGTTTTGGGGGACCTCCACGTACCCCTGGCCGGCGATGAAACGTCCTATCCGCTGCTGGGAGTGGAATATGCGCTGCAGGATTTTATTTTTATGCGCGGCGGTTACCGTTGGGAAAACGAGTTGGGCGCGCTTTCGCTGGGTGCGGGTTTGCGTTGGTCCCGCTGGGGCATGGATTACGCCTTTCAACCCCTGGGCACGCTGGGCAACAACCACCGCTTTACCTTGACCTACACGTTTAAGCCCTTGCCCGCGGAAGCTCCGCCGGCCATCACCCCCACACCGACCGCCACGCCGGAAGCTGCGGCAGTTCCCGTGCCAACCCCGGAACCCAGGCTGAAATCGTTGACCGTGTCGCCCCGGGAAGTGGAAAATGTGGTGAGCTTTCATGTCCCGGCCATGATCGGCGCGCCCAAAGCTCAGGCCTTGGTCATCCGCGATGCGCAAAACCGTCCGGTAAAAACTTTTACTTGGATCCCGGGTTTGCCGACCGAAGTCCGCTGGGACGGCCGTGACGAACAAGGCCGCCTGGTTTCTTCCCAGGCGCAATTTTCCTACTGTTGGGCCGCTGCGGGGCAAACCGGAACCGTCAACGCTTTGCCGCAATTGCGCCCCGTGCTGAAATTATGCTTCGCCGACGGCACCACGTTGGAGCCGCAGGCGGATTTTATGTTTTTAACCCGGCCCCAGGGCAAGTCCTGGAGCCTGATGGTCTACCGCCAGGGCGCGGAAATGCCGGTGCGGACCTGGTCGGGCGACGGCGCTTTGCCTGAAATGCTGACCTGGGACGGTCAAGCGGCCGGGCACCTCTGGGCTCCCACACAGGCACACTACCGCTATCGGTTGGCTCTGGCCGATGTTTCGGGTCAGGAAGTCGCCCTGCAGGAGAGCATCCACGCGATTACAGCCCGTCGGGTGGAGGCGCCGGCCGGCAAAATCGGACTGTTGATCCCTGAGATTCTCTTTGACTTCAACAGCGCCGTGCTCAAACCCGAAATGTTGGATAAAATTACGGCCGCCGCGCAAGTGCTGAAACGCCATCCGGGACAGGCGACGGCCGTTTGTGAAGGTCATGCCGATGAGATCGGCAGCGCGGAATACAATCGGGTCATTTCCGGGCAAAGGGGCGCCATGGTGGCGGCTTTTCTGAGTGATACTTTGGGGGTATCCAAAGACACGCTTTCTGTCCGGGGGTTCGGCAAGGAGCAACCGGCCGACCCCGGTACCTCCGAGGAAGCCCGCGCGCGGAATCGGCGGGTTGAGATTCGCCTTACCTTGCCGGCGCCGCAATAAGGTTTTCCGTCTGAGAAAAGGCATCGGATGGCGGCTCGAGCCCGCCCTGCGTCCGGGGAAAGCCGACAGGGGGGAGCTTAAAATAAAAATTTCAATGCACCTGGAACCGATTTGGACCGAACCTGGTCCAATTATTGAAAAAGGGCATAAAACCAAGGGGGAAGATCAGCCATGTTTAACCAAACGAGAAAGTCCATTGGGTTGTGTATCTTAGCAGGGGCGGGCCTTTTGGCTTGCTGGGGAAATGCCCAAGCCGCCGGCACGGACACACCGACCTTAACCGCCACCGGCACCAGTACGGCCACCCGAACAGCCACCATCACGGCCACACCGACCGGGGGCACGCTCACGGCCATCGCTACTGGATCATGCGCCTGAACACCAAGGACGCCGAGGCCCGCGGCATCAAAGAGGGCGATCTCATCCGGGCGTTCAACGATCGTGGCT
>JAAXVQ010000325.1 GCA_013335425.1 Candidatus Firestoneibacteriota bacterium
AACGAGTGAACCAAGGCTACGCCGCGGCGGCTGTGCCGAGGATCGCTTGAAGGTCCGCTTCCGGCGTGGTGATGGCTTTAAGGCCGTAATTTTTTACCAGGAAATCCAACACCGTCGGTGTCAGGAACGCCGGCAGCGAAGGGCCCAGGCGAATGCCTTTGATGCCCAAGTGGAGCAGGGTCAGAAGTATCGCCACGGCTTTCTGTTCGTACCAAGATAAAATCATTGAGAGCGGCAATTCATTGACCTTAACGCCAAATGCTTGTGACAAGGCCAGCGCTATTTGAATGGCCGAGTAGGCATCGTTGCATTGGCCCACATCCAGCAAGCGGGGAATGCCGTGTATGTCGCCGAGCTTCTGGTCGAAAAAGCGAAATTTTCCGCAAGCCAAGGTGAGGACGAGGCAATCCTGGGGGACTTTTTCCACGAAGTCGCTGTAATAGCTGCGTCCGGGTTTGGCGCCGTCGCAACCGCCCACCAGGAAAAAGTGGCGGATGGATTTGTCCTTAACCGCCGCCACCACCTCGGAGGCCAGTGAAAGAATCGTGTTGCGCGCGAATCCGACCCAAACCGATCCCTTGTTTTCGGCAACGGCAAAACCCGGGAGCGCCAAAGCGCGTTCAATGACGCTTCTGAAATTTTGATCGGCAATGTGGGGGATGCCGGGCCAACTCACCAAGCCGCTGGTGAATAAATTGTCACGGTAGCTTTCACGGGGTTTTTGCAGGCAGTTGGTGGTCATGAGTATGGCACCCGGAAACTCGGCGAATTCGCGTGCTTGGTTTTGCCAGGCCGTGCCGTAATGACCATGGAAATGAGCGAAGGCTTTGAGCTTGGGATACCCGTGCGTAGGGAGCATTTCCCCATGCGTGTAGATGTTGATGCCCAAGCCTTGCGTTTGTTTGAGCAATTCCGCCAGATCTTTCAGATCATGCCCGGAGACCAAAATGGCCTTGCCCGGCTTGGGTCCCAAGGGCACCTCGGTGGGGACCGGATGTCCGTAAGTTCCGGTATTGCCCGCATCCAACAGTTCCATGGCTTTCAGGTTCACTTCGCCGCATTTAAGCACCCGCGTCAGCCAGGCTTCCAGGTCTAAGTCGGGATTGAGCGTGTCGGCCAGGGTTTCGAGCATGAAGTTGAAAACACCGGCATCGGTCTGTCCCAAAACGCGGGCGTGATCCGCATAAGCGGCCAGGCCCTTTAAGCCGTAGAGCGTGAGTTGTTGCAGGGAATGGACATCGGGATCAATGCCTGAAAAGGAGCGGATGCCCACCCCTTCGCCCTGGTGAACCAGTCCGGGCAAGTCGTCGACGGGAACAAATTGCGCGGGCCCTTCCAAAGTTTTCCAGGTACCTTGGGCCGCCAAGGTCGCAACTCTCAGCTCCTCGCGCAGTTGGACACAACGGCGGATCAGTACACGGAACTGTTCAGGATCGAAACCCACGTTGGTCACGGTGGCAAAAAGCGCTTGGGTAACGAAGGTGTGTACTTTGGCCAACGCCACCCCGGTTCTTTGGGCGGCGAGCGCCCGTTGAGATAGGCCTTTGAGGGCATAGAGCAGCAGATCCTGGAGCGCGGCCACCTCGGCGGGTTTGCCGCACACGCCAACGCTTTGGCAACCTTCCCCTTTGGCGGTTTGTTCGCATTGATAGCAAAACATAATGAATACCTCCCGAATTGGAAAATAGGGGATTCTCATCCCTGCATCTACCCTACAGGTAGACCCCGCGGGGCGCCTTGATTTATGTCAAGCGGCAAGAAAATATCTGACGGCATTGCTCAACCGGGCATATAATGTTGAGTCGACATAAAATATCGACGGGCGGCAAGGCGACGGAATGGGGTTTTGAAATAATTCAAAGTAAAGTTTTGGCAAGCGATTTTTTACCTGGGATGTGAAGGCCTATGAACTGCGCCAAATTTGGGCTGCCGACTTGGATGGTTGGCGGGCTGCTCATCAATCTGCTCTGGCTTATTCCCGCCTGGGGCGCCAAGTACGTTCCGGCCAAGGCCGCTTTCAGCGTACGCTGCAATGATGTTATTTTTGGCTATGAGGTTCAGGCGCTTTTCCTGCTTCCGGGGGAAACGGTCGATATTGAAATTTTGGATGCCAATTGGCACAGCCGATATGGGTTTCAACCGGTGAGCGGCACGGTCCAAGCCAAGCATGAACGTCAGTGGCGCTGGACTTTGCCGGAAAAAACCGGGCTGGTCACGGCGCAGATATATCAAATTCCCTCGGGTCAGCGGGTCACTTTAAACGCTTTGGTGATGGTGCCGTACGCTGAGTTGCATCATGGCCGTCTGCGCGGCTGCCGGATCGGCGATTATCCTGAACCCCGTCAGATCGGGGGGGCGTTTTACGCACCGCCCCGGGGGTTTGTCGAAGTGACACCCACGGCCATGCAGCTTCCGGTAAGCCCGCATTTTACTTTGGGGCAATTCGTCTGCAAGGAGCCGGGCGGTTTCCCCAAGTACTTGGTCTTGGATGAACGCTTGGTGGTGAAACTCGAAGCGCTCTTGGAACGGGTGAACTCCCAAGGCTACCGCTGCCGCAGTTTGGGCATTTCCTGCGGTTACCGCACGCCCCGCTATAACGCCCAACAAGGGTACTCTTCGTATAGTTCGCACATGTACGGCCAGGCGGCCGACATTTATGCGGACACGGACGGTACGGGTTTGATGGGTGACCTCAACCACGACGGCCGGCGGGACGAACGCGATGCCAAAATCATCGGCGGCATGGTGGAAAACCTGGAGGGGACGGCCCGCCACCAGGATTTGGTCGGCGGTCTGGGGCTTTATGAAACCAACCGGGGTCATGGAACTTTTGTACACGTGGATGTGCGCGGCGCCAGGGCTCGTTGGGAGAACGTCAGCGGGCATGCGCCGCATAAAAAATCCTCGGAAAATTGAGCGAAATGGGTAAATTTTGGTTTTAAAATTGACAATCAAGGAAAAAGTCTTACAATAGTTTTACGTTGTTGGAAACAGGGAACTCCGTGTGAATCGGAGACGGACCCGCCGCTGTAATCGGGGACTTTTCGCGGAAGTTGTGCCACTGGGGTGTTTCCCGGGAAGGTGCCGCGGAGGGGACGATCCGAAAGTCAGAAGACCTCTCCGACAACGTAGTCAGACACCATTGCCCTCGGGAAAAATGGGGCAACCTGCATAACTCAGGGCTTGAAAACGGAACGCCTGGGTCCGCAACTCGTTTGCGGCCCAGGCGTTTTTTTATTTAACGTTTCGTAAAATCAGATTGGGTTGAGAAAAGTGAAGTTTCGCAATACCTAGTTGGGTTCGACGGACGGCCACCCCGGAGGGTTGGCCTCGTGATCGGAAAAACG
>JAAXVQ010000326.1 GCA_013335425.1 Candidatus Firestoneibacteriota bacterium
GCGCGCACCGGGCAGGTGTTGTGCAATGTTTCCCAGACCTGGGTGAAGATGATCGCCCCCGAGGCCAACGTGCGCAATCTGGAAGCCTTGTATCTGCCGGTGGCTTTGGAGGACGCGCTTTCCCTGGTGCCGCAATTGGCTTTCTATGATCTGACCGTCAAGGTGTTCGGCCCCGATGCCTGGATTGCGCCCCGGCTGCTGCGGGAGGGCCCGGAAATCCTAAACGGCGCCGTCGTGGCCACGGGTTTTTGGGCGGACAATCCGTCGCCTGTTTCCCAAGCGTTTGTGAAACAATTCATTGCCGCGTATTCCGCGCCGCCCTCCACCTTGGCAGCCCAGGCGTTCGACACGTTGTCGTTGGTGGCCAAAATCGACGGGGCGTTATCCCGGGAGAACGTCTCGCGCGATGATTTCGTCAACGCACTGCTGCGTGAAAAAGGTTTCCCGGGCGTCACCGGCAAAGCTTGGGTGGAACCCGACGGTGAGATCCGGCGCGAACCATTTTTTCTGAAATTGGATCAAGGCAGTTTGAAGAAGGAAGAATAACCCATGAAACAAAACTACCCTTACCGCGGCGTCAAGGGCATGAAGGACGTCTTCCCGGCTGAAGCCCGCCATTACCGCCGTTTGGAGGATCGCGCCCGCCGGCTTTTGGAAAGTTGCGGTTGCGGTGAGATCCGCACGCCTTTGGTGGAGCATACGGTCTTGTTCGAACGCGGCGTGGGGCAGGGTACGGACATCGTCAACAAGGAAATGTTCTACGTGCCCGCCAAGGACGAGGAGGCCGGACCCGACGCGTTGCGCCGCATGGTGCTGCGCCCCGAAGCCACGGCCTCCGTGGCGCGCGCTTACGTGGAAAACGAGATCGACAAAACCGCGCCCGGCGTACAGCGCTATTTTTACCTGGGGCCCATGTTCCGCTACGAACGCCCGCAAAAAGGCCGCCTGCGCCAATTCACGCAAATCGGGGCGGAGTTTTTAGGCTCCCCCTCACCGGGCACGGACGCGGAAGCCATCGGCGTGCTTTGGGATTTTTTACAAGGACTCTTTTTGGGCGATCTGACGCTGCTGCTCAATTCTGTGGGCTGCCCGGCTTGCCGTCCGGATTATTTGACGGCTTTGCAGGCTTTTGCCCGCACCCGGGTGGCATCCCTCTGCGAGGATTGCCGAGCCCGTGCGGAAAAAAATCCCCTGCGCCTCTTCGATTGCAAACAGCCCGGCTGCCGCACGGTAATGGCCGGGGCTCCGAACATTCAGGATCATTTATGCCATGACTGCCGCGCGCACCAGGCGCAGGTTTTGGACTTTTTGCAGCGCATCGGCGTCACGCCGCATTTGGAGCACCGGCTGATGCGCGGTCTGGACTATTATACGCGCACGGTTTTTGAAGTGGTCTCGCAGAACTTGGGCGCGCAAAACGCCGTGGCCGCGGGTGGGCGGTACGACAACCTGATCGCCGAGTTGGAAGGCCCGGCCACGCCGGCCGTGGGGTGGTCCGCCGGCGTGGAACGCCTGCTGGAATTGCTCCCGGAAACCGCCCCTGAACCTTGGTTTGATGTTTTCGTGGTGGACCCGGGACCGGACCTGGCCGCGACGTTCGCCCAGGTCACCCAACTTCGCCGGCAGGGTGTGCGCGTGGGGTTGGAATTCGAAGCGCGTTCGGTCAAGGCGTTGATGAAGCGGGCCGATAAAACGGGCGCGCGGTTCACGCTGTTCGTGGCGGCTGACCACCCGGCGCAAGTCCAGCTCAAGGACATGACCTCGGGGGAACAGACCGGCCTGGCGTGGGACCAGGTGGCTGTCCGCGTTTTGGGAAAACACGAATAGATTGAGCAATTGAAAATAGATCGCAATTGAAATTTTTAATTCTATTGCTAAAAATTCAATTGCTCCGAAGCTTGAGCAAATAATTGCTCAAGCTTCAAGGGAGAAGAAATCATGGAACCCAATTTGCTGAACCTGTTGCGACAGGGCAACGGCTTGCTTTTGGCCGGGTTGATTTTACTGGGTTTGGGCGTACTCTCCCTGGTGGTCGCCATCAACGGTTTTTTCTCCTCGCGTCTTAAAAAAAGCCGCCTGTTGGTGGTGCGCCGCGACCGCATGAGCATCAGCACGCTGTTTTTCCGGGTGTTGCTGTCCTTAATTTTGGTCTTTTTCGCGCTTTCGGTTTTTCTCACCGGCGCCGTGCTGCGCACTTATACGGCCTTTACCCAGCAGGACTTAATCGGGACCTTGGAATGCCTGCAAGCCAATGCCGCCTCCAAATCCTTGGTCGTGCGCTTCGTGCCCGAGGTGTCGGGGAACAGCCAGCGCGCCCAAACCTACACCCTGCCCGGTGATCAATGGGAAGTCAATGCCCGGATATTAAAATGGACACCCCAGGCCAACCTGTTGGGACTGCACACGGCGTATCGCCTCAACCTGATCAAAGGCGTATATGCCGAGGCCGCCGACGAGAACACCCGGGCACACCACGCCTATGCTTTGAATCCCGGGCAAGATTGGGTTTGGACGCTGCTCACCCGTTTTGGAAAGTACCTGCCTTTTGTGGAAGCCGTTTACGGCAACGCGGTTTCCAATCCGGTCCAAACCGGGGAAGTCTACGAACTTTTTGTCACCAACTCCGGATTGTCGGCCAAGAAAAAATAACAGCCGGTACTTGATATCGGCCGCGTTCACGGTGTCCAATAACCAATTCAAATAATGGGGATTATTTCAAACAGGGGTGGTGAAGCATGACTCAGAAAACGAGTTTGCGCATTTCTTTGCTGACTGCACTTTGGTTTTTGGCCTTGGGTGGCTGGGGGTTGCATTGGTACATCCATCCGCCGGCCAAGGAAACCAGCAATCTGATTCCTTTCTATGCCGGTTTGATCAGCGTGATTTTTATCCCGTTGCTGTTTTCGTTTAAGAAAACCGTATCGTATGCCTATGTGCTCAACGGCATGCTGGCCATTATCGGCACCATCACCATGGCCAAGTATAAACTTTTGCCGGACATCGCGATTTTGTGGGGGAAATTCCTGCTGGGCAAGGCCTTGTTTGATTTGGAACTTTTGAAAAGCGACGAGGCCCGGCACCGGAGCGGCCGGTTTTGGCGCTACCCCAACCTGGGCTGGTGGTATGTGCACGCGGCTTCCTTGACCGGTGCTTTTTTATTGGGATATTATTACTGGGCTTGAAAAAGGAGGGGATATGCATCGCTTCTTGCTTTGGAAACCGGGTTGGTGGATTTTACATGTGGCGGCCTTGGTCGGCGTGGCTTACCTGGGGCATTTAATGCGTTAGCTGGGTGCTGAAAAAGTCTACTGCCTGTCCGGACTGGAAAGCGCTCTTGGG
>JAAXVQ010000327.1 GCA_013335425.1 Candidatus Firestoneibacteriota bacterium
GAGGCATTGGCGCGGGGGATTTATTCGGGTTGTACTTTTGTTAATTGCAACTTTTCCAATGCGAACCTGGCCAATCAGGTTTTCTTAAAATGCGAATTCACGGCTTGCGATCTGAGCTTGGCCAAATTGACCCAGACCGCTTTTCGGGAGGCGACTTTCAGGGATTGCAAAATGTTGGGTTTGCATTTTGAAACTTGCAACGATTTCGGCCTGGCTGTGCGGTTTGAACAATGCCTGCTCGACCACGCTTCTTTTTATAAAGTCAAACTCGGGAAAACGGCATTTGTTGGCTCGCGTTTTTTGGAAACTGATTTTACGGAATCTGATTTAACCGGCTCTGTTTTTGAAAAATGCGATCTGAGCCGCGCCAGGTTTGAAAGGACAATCCTGGAGAAGGCGGATTTTTACACCTCGTTGAACTATGCCATTGATCCTGAAATCAACCGGATCAAGCGGGCGAAATTCTCTCTTGCCGGGCTGGCGGGGCTTTTGGGAAAACATGATCTGGAAATAAAGTTTTAGGAATATACGGAAAACCAAAACGGCAGCCGAAGCTGTTCTTGGAACGCGGGAGTTTTGCTGATGCTTATAAAATCTTCTGGGGGGAAGGGTGTCCATGGCCAAGTATAAGGGTGCGGGATTGGCGGCTCTGAAGAAACAAATCGTTGATTTGGGATCGGCGAAAGAACAGGAGCTGCTGGCGAAATTAACGCCTGAAGAAAAACAAGTCTATACCGCAGTGCTGAGCTCCGCTTGGTTGCCCATAGACATAGCGGCTCATTTGCTGCAAAAAGGCGCGGAAGTCATTTCGCCGGGTAATCCCGATTTGGGGCTGCATCAGATCGGCTTGTTCCAAGCGCGTTATAATTTGGCGGGGATTTATAAACCGCTCATGCGTATTACCACGGTATATTTTGTGGTGCAACAGGCCGCCAAATTATGGACCACCTATTTCGACCGGGGACAGGCTTTGGCCGTGAAGGTTGCCGATAAGAATTTAATTGAATTTTCCGTAGACGATTTTCCGGAACTGCCTTATTCCAATCGTCGCATCGTCAACGGCTTCATCGAAGGCACCTTGGAATTTACCGGCACTAAAAACATTCGGGTGACGCATCAAAGCGAAAACAGTCAATCGTGGAAATGGCATATCATTTGGTGATGGTTCCGGGCAGAATGGGGGAGAAGCCAAACGGGAAGTTGCTGGTCCCGTCAACGGCCGAATACCCCAAAGCCTGCTGACCGGTTGAACTGGGCGGATGCGGTGAGATTTGAACGGCGGCTGTCCGGCAGTCGGCGCGTCTCGTTCTCCGAATTCTCGGCCTTGGTAAAATTTATAACGCACTAAATTCTTTTTCCGGCGGTCCAATTAAACAGCTTGAGACAAAACCTGCTTCATTTTAAAAAGATAAAACGCAGGCATTGGACGCGTTTTGTCTTGTGGGAAAATTTAATCCGGCGAGAAGAGGGGGCGGTGCCTTTGAAAGCTGCCGGCGATGTTTCGGTATTTCGGCGAATGATCGAAAAAGCCGGGAAGTTGAAGCGCGCCTTGTCCCGTCGGGTTAAGCACTTCCTGATTTTTCCATGGCCCACGCTGGTTTTGGTGGTTGTGGGCGGCATGTTGTTTATGGTTGGCGGGTGTGCGAAACCTGCAACCACGGAGCCGGTTACCAATCCGGAAATCATCATGGTTCCCACCGTTTTGCCCACGCCGGTTCCAACCCCCGTGCCGGCCAAAATATATTTCTTCAACGTTGTCGCTTTTCCAACCAATTTGGAGTCGATTACCCTGAAAAATAATTCGGCTGCCGCGGTCGATCTTTCGCGCTGGCTGTTGGGAAACTCCGTTAACCCCGCGGCTTTCTGCATTCCCGACCGCACGATGGTTGCTCCGGGAGATACCGTCTATTTTGGACATAAAGTATTGGGATTTCAAATAATCGATGCGGGCGAGACGCTTTTCTTGGCAGATGCGCGGGGTAATACGGTTTCGACTTGGCGAAACTGAGCATGCGTCTACCCGTCTTGGCCGGTAAATAATGATTGAAATTGCGGCGTAAATGTCCGATAATTCCTTGAAATACAAACAGTTTCAGCCGGGGAGCGGAAGAGGAGTTTCGCGGCCGGGACCTGTCCTTGGGGATCCAATTCAGCAATCGTAAATAGATATTCGTTGGTGCGGCGGCTGCGTTCTGTTTAACCGGCTTGCGTTGGTCTAGGATTTGGCGGGTTTGATGCCGCGCGGCCGGCGGAATGGCCTATTTCTGTAAAGGAGATCAATACCCCGATGAACCATCATCTCGATATTCTACGTAAGTCGCGAAAAGGATTGGCGGCACTTTTTTTCCTGGCGGTCTGCATGCTGCCCGTAATGGCGTTAGCCGAGCCGAGCGAAGTGGAAGATAGCGTGAAACTTTTGGAGGATTTAACCGTTCGTTGGAACGGCGTTTGGGGAACCTTCAATTATGATGTTCTCGATACACGGCAAATTGCCTATCCCAACGGTTTTATGATTGAAGTTGAAAAAAGCTGGCAAGTTATTCCCGGTATCGGCCTTTCCTTGGCACCTTCGTTTATGTCGATCTTCACGGATAAACAATTTCCGGTTGAGATTAGACCGGGACTTATAAACACTTGGCATGACATCACTTCCATAAACGCCGTCAATGCGGTCATTAAGTATTTTTATGAGTTTACCGATGCCAACGATGTTTTTTCATTCAAACTCGAAAACGGCCTGGGTGTGAGTCTGATGAACCAAAGTGAAGAGTACAGCCTCTATGAGCAAAACAACGGCGTGGGCAGGTTTGTTGACTCGGGCAACCTTAAAACCAACACGCTTTATCCTTTTGTGGACTTCGGCGTCGAAATTTCCGTACGGATTTTTGACACGGTTTCCGTGGGCGTGAACTATAATTACATGCCGCTTTGGATAAACACGGGTTATCTGACCCGTGCCGCACTTATGCGCGCGGGGATGGTGTTGAAAAGCCGCTTCTGATTTTTAAATTGATTTGACAACTACCAAATCACCGAAACAAGCTTCGCGTTTAAGACGGATTTGGGGTTAAACGTCATGTTCGGCGGGGGATGGCGCCGGGCTGTTTTAAATTCCTCCGCCAGGCACACGCCGGATTTTTATTGCGGGTTTTCTAATTCACAACCACCAGCTTATGCATGCCGGTACTCCGTTTTTTCCCGTTTTCTTCGATCGACAAACGATAAAAATAAACGCCGGGCGCCGCTTTCTGAATGTCCCAAGGTGTTCTTTGGAACCCTGTGCTGTTGACCTGTTCTTCCAAAGTGACGGCCAACTCTCCTGCCAGGTTATAAAGG
>JAAXVQ010000017.1 GCA_013335425.1 Candidatus Firestoneibacteriota bacterium
CTCCGACCCCCTGCAATTTCCAGGGTATAAGGACAAGGCCGATAAAGGCCAAAAAGCTACGGGCAACAAAGACTCCATTGTAGCCGGGTTTTGCACCCTGGGGGGGATCCCCACGGCCCTGGCTGCCACGGATTTCAGGTTCATGGGCGGGTCCATGGGCTCGGTCATGGGCGAAGAAATCGCCCGGCTTATTGAAAGCGCCATTGAACGCAAAAACCCGGTGGTGATCGTGTCGGCTTCCGGCGGCGGTGCCCGCATGCATGAGGGCATATTGTCCCTCATGCAAATGGCCAAGACCTCGGCGGCTTTGGCGCGTTTGGCCGCGGCCAAACAACTGTTTATTTCCGTACTCACGGACCCGACCGGGGGCGGGGTGACGGCTTCCTTTGCCATGCTCGGGGACGTGATCGTGGCCGAACCCAACGCTTTCATCATGTTCGCCGGCCCCCGCGTGATCGAACAAACCATCCGCCAACACCTGCCCAAGCGTTTTCAACGCGCGGAGTTTCTGCAGGAACACGGCATGATCGACATCATCGTACGCCGTCAGGACATGCGCGAGAGACTGATCCAACTTCTTTCCATCACACAACCCGTCGCTCGGTAAGGGCGGGGTAAAATGATTCGGGCTCCGTTCTCAAGTTGCGGGGCTTAATTTTTTGCCAAGCCACCCTATGACTTATACCCAAGCCAAAACCCAATTGCACCGCTGGACGGTTCAGGCTGTGCGTCCCGGGCTCACCCGCACGCGCCGGCTGTTGGAGCTACTGGGACGCCCGGATGCCGCCTGCCCGGCTATTCAAATTGTGGGCACCAACGGCAAGGGCTCGGTCGCGGCACTGGTGCACGCGGCACTCTTGGCCGGCGGCTATCGCACCGGTCGGTTCACCTCGCCGCATTTGGAAGACGAACGCGAGCGCATTTTTGTGGGTCCGTCCATGATTTCCCGACAGAAGTTTTCGGCGGCCGTGGAGAAATTGCTGCCGCATTTAAAAAAAATGCATGCTCAGGGAGATCCGGCCACCACCTTTGAGGCCTGGACCGCGTTGGCGGCCGTGGCGTTTCAGCAGGCCAGGGTGCAGATTGCGGTCTTGGAAGCGGGCATGGGCGGGCGTCTGGACGCCACCTCAGTTTGGCAGACGGTCATGGCTTCCGTACTTACGCAAATCGACTTGGAGCACACGCGTGAATTGGGTCCCACCTTGGAGGCCATTGCCCAAGAAAAAATGGCCATTGCCCGACCCGGCGTACCTTTTTTAACCGCCGAAGCTCGGCCCCGCCTGCGTCAACTTTTGGCGCGGCATTGCCGCCTAAGGGGGACGTCCTGCCTGACGGTTGGTAAGGCGCCGCAGGACGCGGCCCGCGTGCTGGCTTGGTCCCGCCGGGCCCAGGGTATCAGTCTGGATTTGAACCTGGGAAGCAGTAGGCTGCGTAAGTTGGAAGTGGGCTTGCGCGGAGAACATCAAACCCGCAATGCCGCTTTGGCCGCCCTGGTGCTTCAAGTGGTTTCCCGAAGTGGTTTCCCGGTTCCGGAAAAAGCCTGGCGCCGGGCGTTTAAAGAAGTTAGTTGGCCCGGGCGTTTGGAACTGGCGGCCAAACATCCTGCGGTTTTTTTCGATGGAGCCCACAACCCCGCTGCGGCTCGCGTCTTGGCAACTGAAATTCGACGGTTGATGCCCGCTGCTGACCTGGTGGTGGGCATCATGGCGGACAAGGACATCGATGCCATGGTCCGGGAACTGGCCCCCGTGGCCCGGCAGGTTTGGACTGTAAAACCTGACCCCCAACGTGGTCTGGGAGCGGAGGTTTTGGCTGAAAAATTCAGAGCTTTAGGGATTCCGGCAAATGCCCAGCCCAGCGTGGGTGCGGCCCTGGGCACGGCCCGACGACAAGCCGGAAAGCAAGGGAACATCGTGGTTGCGGGCTCCCTTTATCTCTTAGGGCCGGCACGCCGATACTTAAAAAACCGGGGAAGGGTTTGACACCCCAGGGCGTGAATGATATATTTATAGTAATTAACCGAAGAGTTAACTGCAAAACACTGAAAATTTTTAGGGAGAATTACGTGCCTTTTCGGGTTCGGCTGATTATAGGCATCATGCTGGCGGGTTTGGGCGCTCCGGCTTTTTTTGCCCAGGCCGCGCCTTATCGCGCCCTCGATCTGCCTTCGCCCTCGGTTTATGGCGACCAACCGGCGCCTTCCGAAAGTACCCGACATGAGTACGTTTCCCAAGGGCAGGATTATTTACGCCAATATGTACGGGAAAACTTGCGCCGTTTGGTTTCCGAGACGGGCATTCTGACCATGGAAGCGACGGACATGCAGACTGCGGCCACGGTCAATCTGGCCACCCTGGCGCCCGCGACCGCGGCCCTGCCGTGGGAAACCAAGGTGCGCCTGTGGGCCGCGGAAAATTTGAACGATTATCTCAACTGCGGCCGATTTATCCCCCTGCGCATGGAAATGGAATCCAATTACAAACTCACGCCGGGCGTGGATTTTTCCGCGCGGGTGCGCGCTCCGTTCAACAACGTGCTCCAAGTGGATTTGGGTTCGCAGATGCAGTGGTCTTCACTGGTTTCTTCCCATTGGCAGTACTCACTGCAAAATGACGCCCAGGTGTCGGGCAACTTCAACGTCGGTCTGGGCATGCAGTGGTCCGAGTGGCAGGCGTCTTTGGACTTTGACCTGACGCCGCAACGCACCCAACAGCAGCGTTTCACGGTCGGAAAAAACTTCTAATTTCAGTCCGGCGGATTACCCCTTTCGGCAGGATGCCTCGGCATCCTGCCTTTTTTTATTCCCTACCCGGGGTTGTTTTGAAAAAATACCCTGCCGGACATTTCTTCGGCCGGGCCAATCATTGACAAGGGGGGGTTCGTATGTTACATTTCCCCTTATTTTATTGGATGGGAGCGGCAGGCCATGGATGAATTTAAGGTTCGTCAGGGGGAGTTGTTTTGCGAGGAAATACCCGTCCTGGCGCTGGTAAAAAAATACGGCACGCCGCTCTATGTCTACAGCCGCGCCACGCTGCTCTCGCATTTTCACAAAATTCAAACGGCCTTTGCGCCGCTGTCCCCGCTGATCTGTTACTCGGTCAAAGCCAACTCCAATCTTTCCATCTTAAAGGAATTGGCGGCTCAAGGCGCGGGCATGGACATCGTCTCGGGCGGGGAATTGGTCCGGGTGCAAACCGCCGGGGTGCCGGCCGCGCGCGTGGTGTATGCGGGGGTGGGCAAGACGCGCCCTGAAATCGCGGAGGCTCTGCGCGCCGGGATCTTGATGTTCAACGTGGAGTCCGAACCGGAATTGCAGCGCATCAACCACGTGGCCGGGCAGATGAAAAAAGTCGCGCGGGTGGCGCTGCGCATCAACCCGGACGTGGACGCCAAAACGCACCAATACATCACCACCGGAACCAAGGAAAACAAATTCGGGCTTTCGATTCCCATGGCGCTGGGGTTGTTCCGGGAAGCCCGGAAAATGAAACACGTCAGCGCCGTGGGCGTGCACATGCATATCGGCTCCCAGATCACCAGCGTGACCCCGTACTTGCAGGCGTTGAAACGCTTGTCCGTCCTGGTGGACGAATTGCGCGCCGCCGGGCACGCTTTGGAGTATCTCAACATGGGCGGGGGCATGGGCATCATCTACGACGAAGAGCAACCGCAGACCGCGGATGCGTTTGCCCGGGCGGTGGTGCCGTTGATCCGTCCCTTGGGATTGAAATTGATTTTGGAACCCGGGCGCTTCATTGTCGGCAATGCCGGGGTGCTCTTGACCAGCGTGCAATACGTGAAACGCGGACACGTCAAGTCGTTTGTTATTGTGGACGCGGGCATGAACGATTTGATCCGCCCCAGTTTGTATCATGCGCACCATCAGATTTTTCCCGTGAAAAAAAGCCGGTCCGGTCGTCTGCAATTGTGCGACGTGGTGGGGCCTATTTGCGAATCCGGCGATTTTCTCGGCAAAGACCGGCATCTGCCGCCCTTGGCGGAAGGCGATGTGTTGGCCGTGCGCAGCACCGGAGCCTACGGCATGGCCATGGCCTCCAATTACAACTCACGCCTGCGGGCCGCGGAGGTGTTGGTTTCGGGGTCCAAAGCCGCAGTGATTCGCCGCCGGGAAACCATGGCGGATGTTTTGGCCACGGAGCTTGGCGCGGCGAAGGCAAAAAAATAGGAATGCGGTGAAGGGTATGGCGGCGATCCGTTTTGCCAAAATGTCAGGGGCGGCCAATGATTTTGTGGTCATCGACAACCGCAGCGGAGCCGTGCCCGCGCCGACGGCTGAGTGGGTGCGCAAGCTCTGCCTGCCGCATTTCGGCGTGGGGGCCGACGGCCTGATGCTGCTGGGCTCGTCCCCGGACGTGGATTTTACCATGCGCTATTTCAATGCGGACGGTTCCGAAGCCGCCATGTGCGGCAACGGCGGGCGCTGCATTGCGCGTTTTGCCGTGCTGGTGGGTGCCGCCGCCGAAGGGCGCGAGGTGAAGTTCGTTTCACCCTCGGGCCTTTACCGGGCTCAAGTCAAAGGCGACCTCGTGCGCTTGGAGTTGCCCAATCCCGGTAAGGTCGAACTTTCCGTGTCTCTGCCGCTTGCCGGCGGGGAGCGGGAATGCGATGCGGTCAATACCGGGGTGCCGCATGTTGTCTGTTATTCGCAGCAGGTTGAGCAGGAGGACGTTTTCAACCTAGGCCGGGAAATCCGGCGGCACGCACGCTTTGCGCCGGCGGGGACCAACGTCAATTTTGTGCAGGTGTTGAATACCCACGAGCTTAAAGTGCGCACCTACGAACGGGGCGTGGAAGACGAAACGTTGGCCTGCGGCACGGGCGCCGCCGCCGCAGTTTTGTGCGCCGCCCGTCGCGGTTATGTGGCTTCGCCGGTACTCGCGTTAACTAAAAGCGGTTTGCCGCTCAAGGTGGAGTTTGTCATGACGCCCGAGGGGTTTGAGCATCTCGCCCAAAGCGGCGAGGCGCGGTTGGTTTACTGGGGCGAGCTTTCGGACGAGGCCACCCGGTTTGATTTAGTCTAGACGCCGCCGCGGTTGCGGCCGCGTACCAGGATTAAACTTTAGCACCGCCCTGCAGCCGCAGGGTGATGAAAGAGTCATTCTTATGTTGATGGAGGCTTGACCATGTTCAGAGGTTCCATGGTGGCGTTGGTGACGCCCTTTGAAAACAACCGGGTGGATGAACTGCGCTTACGCGCGCTCATCGAGTTTCAGATCGCCAACGGCACGCATGTGTTGGTGCCCTGCGGCACCACGGGCGAGTCGGCGACGCTTTCCATGGCTGAACACCGCCGCGTAATCGAGATCACGGTCGAGACCGCGGCCGGGCGGGCCTTGGTCATGGCCGGGACCGGCTCCAACAACACCACCGAGGCCATTGAACTCACCCGCGCAGCCAAGTCCGCCGGCGCCAACGGCGCGCTCTTGATCGCACCTTACTACAATAAGCCCACGCAAGAGGGCTTGTACCGGCATTTTATGGCCATTGCCGAGGCCACCCAGTTTCCCTTCGTTCTGTACAACATTCAAGGCCGGACGGCCGTCAATGTGCTGCCGGAAACCATTGTCCGTATTTCCGAGGCTTGTCCCCTGCTGGTCGGGGTTAAGGAAGCCTCGGGCAGTTTGGAGCAGATCAGCACCCTACACTCGCTGTTAAACGACCGGGCGGCGATTCTTTCGGGAGACGACGCACTGACTTTGCCGATTATGGCCGTGGGCGGGCAGGGCGTGATTTCGGTGGTGGCCAACCTGGTGCCCCGAGCCACCGCGGATCTGGTGGACGCCTGCCTCCAAGGGAACTATGCCGCTGCGCTGCCGTTGCACGAGCGTTTGCTCCCCTTGGTGAAAGCCATGTTCCTGGAAACAAGTCCAGCGCCGGTTAAAGCCGCTTTGGACATGATGGGGATGTGCGGCAACGAATTGCGTTTGCCCCTGGTGCCCGTGACCGACGCCACCCGCGGCAAAGTACGCGCCGCGTTGGAAGCCTACGGCTTATTGAGCGGACGGAAGGCCTGACATGAAACGGATCGGGATTGCCGGCGCAGCCGGGAGAATGGGGTGCGCCCTGGTGCGCGCCGTCAAAGCCCGGCCGGAACTCACCCTGGCGGCGGCGTGGGAGCGTCCCGGGCATGCAGCCGTGGGACGCGACACCGGCGAGTGGGCGGGATTGGAGGCGGCCGGGGTCCAAATATTGGACAGACCGGACTTTACTGTCTGTGATGTGCTGATTGACTTTACGGCCCCTGAAGCCACAGTGGCTTTGGCGCAAGCGGCTACGGGTAAGTGCAACCTGGTGATCGGCACCACCGGGCTGAATGCAGCGCAGGTAAAAGTCCTGCAAGGGGCGGGTGAACGCAGCGGCGTGGTTTATGCATCCAATTTTTCTTTGGGCGTGAACTTGTTGGCCATCTTGGCCGAAAAGGCCGCCGCCGCGCTCAATGCCAATTATGATATGGAGATCATCGAGGCGCATCACAACCAGAAAAAGGATGCGCCCTCGGGCACGGCCCTCACGCTTTATCAGGCACTGTGCCGCGGCCGCGGTTTGGACCCGGCGACGTCTGAGAAATACCGCGGACATGAAGTGACCGGCGCGCGCCCGCAAAGTGAAGTCGGTCTGCACGCCGTGCGCGGCGGGGACATTGTCGGGGATCATACGATTTTGTTCGCCGGACCGGGCGAGCGGCTGGAGTTCAAACATCAGGCGCATTCACGCGACGTTTTTGCGCACGGCGCGGCCGGGGCGGCCGCCTGGCTGGCCGGTAAAGCGGCCGGCTGGTATTCGATGGCCGATGTGTTGGGTTTGAACGCGCAATAGATTTTTAGTTTGTCGAAATGAGGTGGTTGACATGAGTGCCATCCGATTGGACCGCAAGGGCATCACCATGCTGGGGTACGGGATCGTGGATGTGGAGATTACGCGCAACAACGTTTGGCGCGCGGTGATTGAACCCGTGCTCGACGGGCAATATACGCTCAAGCTCAAGGATTTGATCAACAAAGTAATCCAGGAACCGGAAGCGCGCGACATTTATCAGGAGATTTTGAACTACAAGTGGCTACAGACCGAGAACTTGGTCAACGAGGGCCAGCTCGAAGAAGGGTCCTCGCTGACGCTTCAGGTCGCAGCCAAGGAGTGGATGGAAAAGCATTACCCGGATTGGAAAGCGGCCCGGCCGACATTGCGGGAGGTCACGGACCACGACGAGAACGTGTCGGCCCCCGGGGAGGAAGAACGGAGATGAATTTTACCCAGCCTGACCGACTGCGGGTGTTGCCGCCCTATTTGTTTGTGGAAATCGACCGGAAGAAAAAAGAGGCTATCGCCAGCGGTGTGGATGTGATTGATTTGGGCGTGGGGGATCCGGACTTGCCCACTCCGGCGCCGATTTTGCAGGCGTTAAAACAGGCGGCCGACGATCCCGCCAACCATGTCTACCCGTTCGGCCGGGGGAGCAAGGCTTTTTTGCAGGCTGTGTCGCGCTGGTTTGAACGTCGTTTCAATGGTGGCTTGGACGCCGGCAGTGAGATCGTATGCCTGATTGGCTCCAAAGAAGGCATAGGTCACGCACCTTTGGCCTTGGTAAACCCCGGTGACGTGGTGTTGATTCCCGAACCCGGTTATCCCGCCTATTTGGCGGGAACGGTCTTCGCCGGCGCCGAACCGGTTTTTTTGCCCTTGCTGGCCAAGAACGGCTATAAGCCTGATTTGAAAAACCTCCCGGTGGACGTGTTGCGTCGGGCCAAGGTGTTGTTCCTCAATTACCCCAACAATCCCACGGGTGCTTGCGTGGATTTGGCATATTTTGAAGAAGTCGTTGCCTGGTGCCGCCGGCATGAAATAATCCTGGCCCACGACATGGCCTATTCGGAACTCTACTACGGCAGCACGCCGCCGCCTTCGGTGCTGCAGGTTAAGGGCGCCAAAGAAGTGGCTATCGAGTTTCACAGTTTTTCCAAGACGTTTTCCATGACCGGTTGGCGTTTGGGGTTTGCCGCCGGGCGCAAGGAATTGGTCGACTCGCTCGCGCTGCTTAAAGGCAACCTGGATTCCGGAACGGTTTCCGCTGTGCAAGTGGCGGGTATTGCGGCCCTCGACGCGGCCGAGACCCTGGTGCCCCCCATTGTGCAGGTTTATCGTACGCGCCGGGATTTGTTCGTGAAGGGTCTGCAGCAGGCGGGGTTTGCGGCCACGGCCCCCGAAGCGGCACTTTACGTCTGGTGCCCGGTGCCGGCCGGCATGAACTCCACAACTTTCGCCACGCGGCTTTTGGAAGAAGCGCATGTGGTTGCCACCCCGGGTATGGGTTTTGGTCCTTCGGGGGAAGGATTTGTGCGTTTTTCCCTGACCTCGCCTGAGGCGCGTTTGGCCGAAGCGGTCCGGCGCATGCAGGCCATCCGATAGGTAGGTAAGTAAGACAGAAAATAGAGAGTAGAGAGTAGAAAATAGACAGCAGAGAAAAGAGAGTAGAGAGAGGCTGATGGTTAGGGCTTATCTGGGCTTGGGGGCCAACCTGGGAGATCCGCGGGCACAGTTGGCCGGCGCGGTGGCCGGCTTGAACCGGGAACCGGGTATCCGTGTGGTGGCCGTGTCCTCGCTCTATGGGTCCCATCCGGAGAGCGGGGCCGCGCAGCCGGATTATGTCAATGCGGTGGCGGACGTGGACACTGACTTATCCGCCCGTGCATTGTTGGCTGTGGGACGGCGCCTGGAAATTGCAGCCGGCCGCCGCGGGGAGCGTAATGACCCTCGCGAATTGGACCTGGATTTGTTATTATATGGGGACGAGATTTGGCGGCAAACGGACCTGACCGTACCCCATCCCCGGATGGATCGGCGGGCGTTTGTGTTGGTGCCTTTGGCGGAAATCGCCCCCGAGGTGCGCCACCCCGTCAACGGCAAGACCGCGGCGGAAATGGCCGCGGAAGTTCCCGGTCAGGCGGTTTGGCGCTTGGCTGCCGGGTCCGAATGGGCGAAACTTTGAGGTGACGAACGTGGATGGCAGCCGGTACATCGCGGTGGAAGGCGTTTTGGGCGTGGGCAAGACCAGCTTGTGCGAACAGTTGGCCAAAGCCTTCAACGCGCGCCTGGTCCTGGAAGCCACCGAAGAAAATCCCTTCCTGGAAAAATTTTACAAAGATATGCGCGGGAACGCTTTTCCCGCACAAATTTTCTTCCTGCTTTCCCGCTACCGGCAGCAGATGGAAATCGCCCAAGGGGACTTGTTCCGCCGCAACCTGATCTGCGATTATCTTTTTGCCAAGGACCGGATTTTTGCCTACCTGAACCTGGAAGAAAACGAACTCAACCTCTACGAGCGCCTCTGTGGGCTTTTGCGCGAACAGGTCGTCAAACCCGACTTGGTCATCTACCTGCAGGCCTCCACCGAAGTGCTGCAGCAGCGCCTGGGAAAACGGGGGCGGGTGTTTGAAAAAGGCCTGCACCGCGATTACTTGGAACGGTTGAACCAGGCCTACAACTATTATTTTTTTCATTATCAAGAGACGCCGCTGTTGGTGGTCAACACCAATGACATTGATTTTGTCCACAGCGCCGAAGATTTGCAGGATCTGATCGCCTATATCCGCACCATGGGCAAAGGCACGCAGTATTACAAACCCAGCGGGCACGAGGGGTAAGCCATGATTACGCTGCGCCAACTGGCGCATTGGAAGGCCACCGGTCAGAAATTCGCGGTCTTAACGGCGTATGACTACACCTTTGCCAAACTCGTGGCTGCCGCCGGCGTGCCGGTGATTTTGGTCGGGGATTCCCTGGGACAGGTGATGCTGGGGTATCCCTCGACGCAGCCGGTGACCCTGGAAGAGATGATCCACCACACGCGCGCCGTAATGCGCGGGGCCGGAACCACCCTGGTGGTGGCGGACATGCCCTTTATGTCCTATCAGGTTTCGGTGGAAGACGCTCTGCGCAATGCCGGGCGCCTGGTCAAGGAAGGCGGCGCCCAGGCCGTCAAGTTGGAGGGCGGCGCGGACTTTGCCGAGGTGATCCGGGCCATCGTGCGCGCCGGCATACCGGTCATGGCGCATATCGGCCTGCGTCCGCAATCCGTTCATCAACACGGCTACCGCACCCAGGCCACGGACGCTGCCGGGCGCAGACAATTGCTGCTCGATGCCAAGGCCGTGGAAAAAGCCGGGGCATTTGCCGTGGTCGTGGAAAAAGCCGAGGCGTCGGCCACCGGAGCGGTCACGCGCGCTTTGCATATACCGGTCATCGGCTGCGGCTCGGGGCCGGACTGCGACGCGCAGGTGCTGGTCACTTACGATGTCCTGGGCTTGTTTCCTGATTTTACCCCGTCTTTTGTCAAGCAATACGCCCGCTTGGGTGACGCCGCCCGCATCGCGCTCTCGGCCTTTGACGCGGACGTGCGCACCGGCAAGTTCCCGGCCAAGACGCCCGCGCCTGCCGTGTCCACAAAGGACAGCCGGGGAAATGGGAAGCGTAAGAAAGGCAGACTTTCGTGAAAACCGTAACCACCGTAAAGGAAATGCGCGCCCTGACCGAACGCTGGCGGCGAAACGGCAAGACCGTTGCCTTGGTTCCCACCATGGGTGCCCTGCATGACGGACACGTGAGCCTGATCAAGGCCGCCCGCGCTGCCGCCCAACGCCTGGTGGTGAGCGCCTTTGTGAACCCCACCCAGTTCGGGCCCGGGGAAGACCTCGACAAATATCCGCGCGACTTAAAACGCGACGCCCGTCTGGCGGCCAATGAAAAAGCCGATGTGCTTTTCGCCCCCGCGTCCGAAGAAATATATCCGGCCGGGTTCGACACCACCGTGACCGTCGGTACGGCGTTGACGCAGACCATGTGCGGGCTTGCGCGCCCCCACCATTTTCAGGGCGTGACCACGGTGGTGGCCAAGTTGCTGGCGATCATTCGTCCCCACCAGGCGTTTTTCGGTCAGAAGGATTATCAGCAGACGCTGGTGGTCAAGCGCCTGGCCGCGGATTTGAACACGGGCTGCGAGATCGTCGTGCTCCCGACCGTGCGGGAAGCCGACGGTTTGGCCAAAAGTTCGCGCAACACGTTTTTGTCCGAAGAAGACCGGCGGGTGGCGGGGGCGATTTATCAGGCCCTGAAGCTGGCCGAGGGCATGTTGCAGGTGGGGGAGCGCCACCCCAAGGAATTGCTCGAGGCTGTGCGCAAGCGTCTGAAGTCCGAGCCCAAGTTGGATCTGGAGTACGTGGTGGCCAAAAACGCCGACACGCTGGAAGATGTGTTGATTCTTTCCGGACGGGTGTTGGTGGCGGTAGCCGTCCATCTGGGCGCGACGCGCCTGATCGACAACGTGATCGTGGACGTACCCTCGGGGAGCTGAGCAACCATGCGTCGCAGCCTGTTGAAATCCAAAATTCACCGCGCCAATGTCACGGGCGCGCATTTGAACTACATGGGCAGCATCACGGTGGATCGCGACCTGTTGTTGGCCTCCAACCTGCTGCCCTATGAACATGTGCACGTTTTAAACCTGGACAACGGCGCCCGCGTGGAAACCTACACCATCGCCGGCCGGGCCGGTTCAGGGCAGATCCGCATCAACGGCGCCGCCGCACGATTTTTTTCCAAACATGACCGCGTGATTATTTTGGCCTATGCGGAAGTGGAAGACGCCGAGTTGGCTGACTTTCATCCCCGGGTGGTTTTCGTGGACAAGCAGAACAAGATCACGGAAATTCGCGTGGACTCGGTGAAACCCTACCCGAAACTCCCGGCCGGGCACAAAGGCAAACCCGTATGAAGCCCGCGCCCCCGGCAACTGTCGAAACCTTGGACCAAGCCCGCGCACGCTTGCAGCTTTGGAAGGAAAAACGCGGGGCTGTTATTTTGGCGCACAATTATCAAATCGACGAAGTTCAGGACGCGGCCGATTACACCGGCGACTCCCTGGAACTTTCCCGTTTGGCGGCCAAGACCACGGCGCCGGTGATCGTGTTCGCGGGCGTGCAGTTCATGGCCGAAAGCGCCAAGATTTTGTCCCCGGAAAAAACCGTGCTCTTGCCCGTGCGCGAGGCCGGCTGCCCCATGGCCGACACGGTCACGGCCGAGGACGTGCGCCGCGCGCGGCAGCAACACCCCCAGGCGGCGGTGGTGGCTTACGTGAATTCCTCGGCCGAGGTCAAGGCCGAAGTCGACGTTTGCTGCACCTCGGCCAATGCCGTGCAGATCGTCAACGCCTTGACGCAGGACGAAGTCATTTTCGTGCCCGATAAAAATCTGGCCGACTGGGTGGCCCGGCACACCTCCAAGCGCATTATCCCCTGGGCCGGGAGTTGCTGCGTGCACAACGATCTGCACCTCAAGGAAGTGACCCGCGCGCGGGCAGAGCATCCGCAGGCGGCCCTGCTGGCGCACCCCGAGTGCCGTCCCGAGGTCTGCGCCCAGGCGCAGGCGGTTTTGTCCACCTCGGGCATGCTTAAGTTCGTGAAAACCGACCCGGGAAGCGAATACCTCATCGGCACCGAAGTGGGCCTGCTCCACCGCCTGCGGCAGGAAAACCCGACCAAGACATTCTACCCGGTCTCCGCGGCCATGGTCTGCCGGTCCATGAAACTGACCACGCTCTCCCATGTCGCCGACGCCTTGGAGTTCAACCAACACGCCATTGAAGTCCCCGAACCCGTGCGCGCGCGCGCGGCCCACGCCCTCGAAGCCATGCTGCAACTGGTTTAAACCTTTTTTAGCCTCTCTTCTGATTTCGGCTTTATTTCAACCTGTCTTGCTTTTTAAATGTCGGATGATATACTTGTAAATATATCATTTTTTTTCACGCGTGCTATTTTGGCACATCTTTTCAGGAGTGAATGTGAAACAAAAAGTTTCTTCCGCATTTCTAGGGAGCCTGATTCAACAAAGCATTGCCATATTGACTGCGTTTTCTTTTCTTTTGCCGACTCTTTCCTGGGCGTTCGTTCCGGGAACTTACCCTGGATTCGTTAGCCATAATATATTCAACCTTCCCGATTCTTTGGGGAGCATTGGTCGAAATCGGATTGGAACCGGCAAAACCATTATATATATTCAAGACCTGCATTGTCATGCGGAGGTCCAGAAAAATATTTCAGGTATAATCCGGCACCTGACTGCGACAACGGGGTTGAAAA
>JAAXVQ010000018.1 GCA_013335425.1 Candidatus Firestoneibacteriota bacterium
GCCGAGTTTCCGCCTCCGGCCACGACCACAGGCAAACCCTTGAAAAAAGGCGCATCGCAAACCGCGCAATAGACCACCCCGTGCCCCAAGTAGGTTTCCTCACCCGGAACATTAAGTTTTCTCCAGCGTTTGCCCGTGGCCAAAATCACAGTACGGCTTTTCAGCGTCCGCTGGCTGTCGGTGGCAATTAAAAACACGTTGTCGGCGCCCTGGCTTAAGCTCAGGACGCTTTCGCCTTGTAAAAGTGTGAGCGGAAATTGCCGAATCTGTTCGGAAAACTTGGCGGAGAGTTCGGGACCCGTGATGTACTGATAACCCATATAATTTTCCACGCCCGAGGTCTTCAAAATCTGACCTCCCAAATCCGGGGTTATCATCACCACGTTCATTTGCTTGCGCAGCGCATACACCGCCGCCGTCATGCCCGCAGGCCCGCCGCCGAGGATCGCCGCGTCAAAAACCGTGTTCTGCTGGTTTTCTGCGCTTAACGCATTGGTCAGGGGCAGATCCAGTTTGAATTCCAGGGTCATGGTCCGGGCCTCCGTGGCAAACGCCTGCACGTATCATAACCGAGTTTCACCGGGACTGCAAGCCGATAGGTTTTTAGGTATTCCCGCGCCCGACACCTTCGTCGTTCGATAAATCGCTTCTGGGCTCCAACACCCCTGTTTCAAAAAGCAAAAAGCCCCTACGAAATTTCTCTCATAGGGGCTCTTAAAACATTTGCGCGGGTAATCTACTTATTTCCGGGCCATAGTAACGTTAAGCGACCTTATGCTCAAGTCTCGCCACTCTTTTTTCCAGCTTGGAAAGTTCCCGCCCATCTGCCTTTTGTTTCAATTCGCCTTTTATTTCTGTTTGACCTTCATGCAACAGGCCAATTTGCTCTTTGACAGAAGCAAGATCGGTTTCCACCTTGTCAAAGCGGCCATCCATTTTTTTAAAGTTAAATTGCATAACCTCGACAACCTTTTTAATATTCGAATTCACTTCTTCCATCACGGTTTTAAACCCAGACACGGTTATCACCTTCTCTTCCGTCATATGAACCCTCCAAAATTGTAGTATGACCGCCAATACTTGGCAAGCCATATTTGATTAGACCAGGATTTGAAAAATTCATTGCAAAAAATTTCGTTTTCCGTGCCCAGCACCTTTCGCGCGCATGTTGGCTAGGGGAGGGTAAAGTGAGTGAATTATCGATATAGTTATCAGACGTTGCGCCTGTCGAAACGTACAACTTTTCGACTGCTTCTGAGCCTGAGCCCTTGCATGTATTTGACACCTTTCGCCCAGTCGTTCTCGCGGTCACGGCAAGGCATACCACGTGCCTTTGCCTACGCCCATCTGAACTAACTGTTTCTTTTTTACCAGATTGCGAAAGTGTTCTTTTAACGTATTACGGCTTGCGCCGGTTTTACGGACCATATCACCCATGGTCACGCGGCCATGGTCGCGGGCATAATCTAAAATTTGCACCGCCAGCTCGGGCATAGCGGCCAGGACCAATTTTTCCTGTTCCACTTTGGCGGCTAAAATCCGTTTTTGTTGTTGCAAGGCGCGAAGGAAAAAAGTGATCCAGGGTTGCCAGTTCGGTGCATCTGTGCGGATCGTGCCTTGTGTCTGCCTAAGCGCCGGGTAATATTCTTCCTTGCTGTGTTCGATGACGCTTTCCAACGAGCTGTAGGGCACATATACATAGCCTGCCTGCATCAGCATAAGGGTGGTTAGAATTCGGCTCAAGCGGCCGTTGCCGTCCTGGAAGGGATGGATTTCCAGGAACACAATCGTAAACACGGCTATCACCAGTAAGGGATGCACCCGGCGCGTTTCACGAGCCTCTTTCAACCAGGCAATAAGTTCGCTCATGAGGCGCGGTGTGTCGAAAGGAGTTGCGGTCTCGAATACAATGCCGAGCTGCTGACCTGCTTCATCAAAGGCGGCTACGCTGTTCGAAGTTGTCTTGTAGCTGCCGCGATGCCGTTCATCTTTCTCACTGTGGACAAGAAGGTCCCGGTGCAATTGCCTGATGTGATTTTCTGTAACCGGAATGTCTTGCCAGGAATTGAATACCAGCTCCATGGCTTTGGCATAACCGGCAACTTCCTGTTCATCGCGAGAAGCAAAGGTTGTGATTTTAAGGTTGGAAAGTAAATGCTCAACTTCGCGATCAGTAAGCTTGCTGCCCTCAATTCGGGTTGATGAGCCAATGCTTTCAATGGTGGCAACCCGACGCAAAGCGATCAGCCGCTCGGGCGCCAAAGTGCCGAGGAAACGCCAGGAACCTTTAAACTCGTCTATATCGGCAATAAGAGCTAGAAACTCCGGTGTAATTTGGATGGTATCAATGTTCAGCATGGACATATCTCCTCACCCATATTGTCACCCATAAACACCCATATGTCAATTAAGATCGTCACCATAAAAACACCCAAAATCACCCATATAATACAGACTTCTCCCGATTCATCTGGATAATGCATAGACCTTAGAATTTGAGAATTTGTGCCTGGCACCGCTTACGCAGTGGCTTCCGCTTTCCCGTGCCTGGCACCTTCGTGCAGCGGTTTTGTTTCTGCGGATTTTAAAACTTGCTCGGGGTTTGACCACCAACGGGAAACTAGGTTTGGATCGCGGGGGACGCTGTTTTCAGCGGCGTTGCCAGACCAGCCAGCGCGCCAGCCATTGCCGGCGGACCGGGGTTAAGCGGGTGCGCTTATAGGCCAACGCCGCCTGGCGTAAAAGTTCGGCTTGCGCGGGGTAAGGTTGAATCATGCGGGCCAGATCACCCAGCGTGAGACCTTGCTGCATGGCCAGGGTAAGCGCGGGAAGCAGTTCCCCCGCGTGCGCGCCCACGCAGGTGGCACCCAAAAGCCGGTGCGTCTTGCGGTGGGCATGGACTTTGATAAAGCCGGTTGTTTCCTGGTCTATGGCCCCGCGATCCGTGTCGCGTAAATGGTGGGTAAAAGATTCATAAGGCAGGCGGGCGGCTTTGATTTCCTTTTCGGTTCGCCCCACATGCCCGATCTCCGGGTCCGTGCCGATGCAGCGCGGGAGTTGGAAAAAATCCATGCACGTCTTGCCCGGGAACAAGGCGTTGCGCACCACCACGCGCGCCGTGGCCTCAGCTCCCTGGCGAAAACCCCGGGCCGTGCAGACGTCTCCAGCTGCAAAAATCCGCGGGTTGGAAGTCTGTAAAAAAGCGTTGACCGCCACCCCCCGGCTGCGGCTGAAGTGCACGCCGGCTTTTTCCAGATCCAGGCCATCGACCCGAGGCGCCCGACCGGTGGCCACCAGGATTTCATCCACGACGACGTTGACTTCCTGACCTTCGGCCCGGTAACGGAGTGTTTTTTTATTCCCGCGCCGCTCTGCTTCGAGCAGCTCGGCTGAAAGTACCACGTCCATGCCCTCGGCCGCGAAAGCGGCCTGCAGCAGCGCTGCGGCATCGGCATCTTCGCGATCCAGCAAATGTCCGGACTTTTCCAAGAGCAGGACACGTACGCCCAAGCGCAAAAAAGCCTGGGCCAGTTCACAGCCCAAGGGACCACCGCCTAGAACCGCCAAACGCTGGGGACGTTGCCGAATTTCAAACACCGAGTCCGAGGTTAAAAAGCCGGCTTCGGGAAGACCCGCCACCTCAGGCAAAATTGGGCGGGAGCCCGTGGCAATAAGCGCCCGCGAAAAACGCAGGCTTAAGTCCGCCACGCGGACAGTACGCCTATCGTGGAAACGGGCGGCTCCCCAAAACACGTCCACCCCCAAGCCGGAAATTCGCGTGGCGGAATCGTTCCAGCTGAGCTCGGAGCGCACCTTGCGCACCCGGGCCATGACTTGGCCAAAATCCACTTGGGAGGGTTGCGGCAACCCCACGCCGAAATCACCGTCCGGACGCAGGTGACGGACCAAACGGGAAGCTTTGATCAGGCTCTGGGAAAGTACGCCGCCGGCGTTGAGGCAAAGCCCACCCAAATGCTGGTTTTCCACCAGCGCGACTTTGGCTCCCAGGGCGGCTGCGCCCAAGGCCGCGCCCAAACCCGCGGTGCCCGCGCCGATAACAACCAAGTTGTAGGCAGGAGCGGGTCTCGGATTTTTCCAATCCGTCGGCTGTACATTTTCCAGCCAACGGAGTTTCTGCTCGATTTCTCGGGAAAACCCGGCTTCAGGGTTCATGCCCACCTTCCCTGCGCCCGCGGCGCACCGCGGGTGTTTGCTGGGGACCATTGTAGCAGATTCCCGCCCCGGTGGGTACCTGGGTTTTACTTAAGATACTTTGCCGGATCTTTGATAAAAGCCGGTTTGCAACCCGCGCAGCAGAAGTAGTAGGTCTTGCCCTGATATACCGCCGTATCCACGGCACGGGATTTCAAAATTTTGGTTTTTTCCACCGGACAAACAGCCCAATCGTTTTTTGCCGACTTAACCGCTGCTGCGGCGCGCGCCTCTTTGGTTGTCTTAGCCGACTTGGCCGCAACCACACCCGGGTCCGCCACGGCGGTGAGTGTCCAACCCATGGCCAGTCCCATCACCAAAACCTTGCCCCAACTTTTCGTCGCTTGCATGTTTCCCGCCTCCTCTAGGCTTTGCGCCATTTTCTCCAGAGTTGACCGAAGTCCTTGCCCTCTGCTTTAAGCCAAACGTGCCCGCGCCAGTAGTAATAAATGACCGGATACACGGCCAATTCCATGAGCACCGAGGTGATGACCCCGCCCACCATGGGGGCGGCAATGCGCTTCATGACGTCCGAACCCGCGCCGTGGCTCCAAAGAATCGGCAACAGGCCCGCGACAATGACGGCCGCGGTCATGATTTTCGGGCGCACGCGCCTGACCGCTCCGTGATCAATGGCGGTTTTTAAATCCGCCAAGTTGCGCAGAGCGCCGCGCTTTTCGGCCTCGGCATGCGCCTGGTCCAAATAGAGAAGCATGACCACCCCGGTTTCGGCGTCCAAACCCGCTAAGGCAATGATCCCCACCCAAACCGCCAGGCTTAGGTTATAGCCGAGTAAATAAACAAACCCAAACGCACCCACCAGCGAGAACGGCACGGCCAAAAGCACAATGGCGGTCTTGATGAACGATTGGGTGTTGAGATAAATAATGAGCATGATGATAAACAGCGTCAGCGGAATGACCAGCAGGAGCCGCCGCTGCATGCGTTGCATGTATTCAAACTCGCCGCTCCAGGCCAGGGCGTAGCCCGTGGGCAATTTCGGCAACTTCGCAGCCAGCGCCGCTTGGGCGCGCCGGATATAAGTGCCGATGTCCACGCCCCGGATGTCCACAAACACCCAGGCGTTGGGGCGGGTGTTCTCGCTGCGGATGACCATGGGGCCTTTAACCAGACGCACGGTCGCGACTTGCCCGATGGGCACTTGCACGCCGTTGCGTCCGGGCACCAACACCCGCCGGATGGACTCGACGCTGTCGCGCAGTTCCCGGCTGTAGCGGAGGTTGACGGGGTAACGCTCCAAACCTTCCACGGTCGTGGTGATGTTCATGCCCCCCAGCGCGGTCTGAATCACGCTGTGGAGTTCGTCCACGTTGATGCCGTAGCGCGCCGCCTCCGGCCGGTTGATGCTGATGTCCAAATAGTTCCCGCCCACGGCCCGTTCCGCAAACGCGGAAGCCGTACCCGGCACGCGCCGCAGCACGCTTTCCACCTTTTGGCCGAGGTCCTGTAAAACCGTCAAATCCGCCCCGGAGATTTTCACGCCCACCGGGGTCTTGATGCCCGTGGAGAGCATGTCCGTGCGCGCCTTGATGGGCATGGTCCAGGCATTGGTCAAGCCCGGGACCCGGACGGCTTGGTCGAGTTCGGCTATGAGTTTGTCCACGTTCATGCCCGGTCGCCAGTCTTTTTCAGGTCGAAGCATGATGGTGGTTTCGGCCATGTCCAGTCCCGAAGGATCAGTGGCGGTTTCCGCCCGGCCGATTTTTCCGAACACGCGCTCCACTTCCGGAAAACGCTTGATGATTTTGTCGGTTTGTTGCAGCAGGGCTTTGGCCTGGGTAATGGAAATGCCCGGCAGGGTCGTGGGCATGTAGAGCAGGTCGCCTTCATACAAAGGCGGCATGAATTCCGACCCCAGGCGGAACCAGGGCACCAGGCCCAACAGCATCACCAGCAGGGCCCCCAGTAAAACCTCCCGGGCATGCGCCAGCACGAACTTCACCACCGGATGGTACTTGGCCAGCAACCAGCGGTTGATGGGGTTGTTTTCTTCCGAGGGAATCTTTCCGCGGATGAAATACCCCATTAAAATCGGCACGATGGTTACAGCCAAAAGCGCGGCCGCGGCCATGGAATAAGTTTTGGTAAAGGCCAACGGGTGGAACAGGCGGCCTTCCTGCGCTTCCAAGGAAAAAATGGGGATAAAAGAAACCGTGATCACCAGCAAGGACCAGAACAGGGCCGGTCCGACTTCCTGAGACGCTTCCAAAATGATCTGCCAATGGTCGCGGCGTTGCTTGGCCGGCAGGGTCCGGTCTTGCTCCAAATGCTTGTGGACGTTTTCAATCATGATGATGGCCGCGTCCACCATAGCGCCGATGGCAATGGCAATGCCGCCCAGCGACATGATGTTGGCGTTGATGCCCTGCGCGTGCATGACGATAAACGCGATGAGGATCGCGGCGGGCAGGGTAAAGACAGCCACCAGGGCGCTGCGGGCATGAAACAAAAACAAGATGCACACCAGCGTTACGATGAGCATTTCTTCGATCAATTTGTCGCGCAAATTGGCGATGGCCCGCCCGATCAAATGCGAGCGGTCATAGACCGGCACGATCTGCACGTCCGCCGGCAAGCCGGCTTTGAGTTCCGCCAATTTGGCTTTCACGCCCTCAATGACCTTGAGCGCGTTCTGACCGTAACGCATCACAATGATGCCGCCGGCGACCTCGCCTTCACCGTTCAACTCGGCCAACCCCCGCCGCATCTCGGGTCCGATCTGGATGGTGGCAATGTCTTTTAGAAATATGGGCACATAATTGGATGTCCCGACCCCCATACCCGCTCCGGTTAGGGTTCCCGAACCCACGGGGATGTTGCCCAAATCCTCCGGGGATTTGATATAGCCCAAGCCCCGGATCATGTACTCCGCTTCGCCCATCTCTATGACTTCGCCGCCCACATCGTGGTTGCCGGCTTTGATGGCCATTTCCACGGATGCCAGCGGCAGGTGGTACGCCTGCAAGCGGGCCGGGTCCACGGTGACCTGGTATTGTTTCACGTACCCGCCCACGCTGGCCACCTCGGCTACGCCCGCCACCGTGGTCAACTCATATTTCAAGTACCAATCCTGCAGGGACCGGAGTTCCTGCAGGGATCTCTTTTGGGAAACCAGGGCATATTCATAAACCCAACCCACGCCCGTGGCGTCGGGTCCCAGGGTCGGGACCACCTCAGGGGGCAAACGCTTTTGCGCATAGTTGAGGTATTCCAAAACTCGGCTGCGCGCCCAATAAATATCGGTGTTGTCTGCAAAAATGATATAGACCAGCGAATACCCGAAAAAAGAATAGCCCCGCACCGCTTTGGCCCCGGGCACGGAAACCATGGCCGTGGTCAAAGGATAGGTCACTTGGTCTTCCACGATGCGGGGTGACTGTCCGGGAAATTGGGTGTAGATGATAACCTGCACATCGGACAAATCCGGAATCGCGTCCACGTTGGTGTTGAACAAAGCATAGGTTCCCCAACCCACACCCAGGAGCGTGAGCAGGATCACCAACATTTTATGCTGCAAGGACCAAGCGATGAGTTTAGCCAGCATTGGTTTTAATAGGCCCCATAAGTCTCTTGGACCCTATTTTTCTCCTTCCATACCCGGCATGCTGCCGTTCCCGCGCTGTTCGTGGGTTGCGGGTTGAGCCGTCGGTTCGGCACCGGTCGAGTTGTCGGGTGAATGCCCGGCACCCAAGAGCTGCACGGCGTTTTTCAAATTGCTCTCGGAATCAATCAAAAATTGTGCCGAGGTCACGATTTTCTCTCCCACGGTCACGCCTTGTAAGACCTGCACATAACCGCCGCCTGCCACACCCAATTGCACTTCCCGCGGAGTAAAATAGCCGTTGGGCAATGCGATCACCGCAATATTTCTGTCCCCGGAATGAATCACCGCCTGTTCGGGAATAGCCACTACGTCCAGGGCGGCGGGGGAAATTATCCGCACCGTGGCGAACATACCGGGTTTTAGCTGCAGGTCCGGGGTGTTGCTCACTTCAATCCGAGCCTGAGCGGTTTTGGCCGTGGGGTCCAACACCGGTGAGAGATAAGCCACGCGCCCTTTAAAAAGTTTCCCCGGCAGAGCGGACAATTCGATTTGCGTCTGCTGACCGGTTTGCACCCAGGACAAATCCCGCTCATAGATGTCGGCCATAACCCAGACCATGCTCAAATCCGCGATCCGGTAGAGCACCATACCCGGTTCCACCTGTTTGCCCGATTCCACCATTTTTTCCAGTACCACGCCTTTGTCCGGAGAGCGCAGGGTCATGGTTTTTTGGACCGTTCCCCGTGCGGTCAAAGTCCGGATCTCGCTGTCCGGAATATCCCAATTGAGCAAACGTGCCCGGGCGCTTTCCACCAACTCCCGCGCGCCGCGCAGCGCTTCCGCCGAAGCGTCCGGCGGCAGCGCATCGGCATAGCGCCGGGCTTGCAGGTATTCTTCCTGGGTGCTGACCAGCTCCGGGCTGTAAATGTCGAGCAGCGGCTGACCCTGCACGACCCTTTCCCCGGTATAACTCACATGGAGTTTTTCCGCCCAACCCATAAACTTGGTGCTGAGGGTGTAAACCTTGGATTCGTTGAGCGCGACCGTGCCGCTCGTGCGTATTTCCCTTTTCAGGTTTTGTTTTTTCACCTCCGCAGTCATGACACCGATGTTTTGAATCATGGCCGGATCAATGCGGATGCCTTGGGCGTTCTTGTCTCCCACATATACCGGCACCATGTCCATGCCGCAAGGGGCTTTGCCCGGGTGATCGGACAGGTTGGCGGGGTTCATGGGGTCCACGTAATAAGCAATTTGTTTTTCCGCCCCGCTCCCCGCCCCACGGGAGCGGCCACAGCCCGTTCCCGCCAGCAGGAACGCACCAAGAATACATATCACCATTATCTGTCTTGTGATTTTCATGTTGTCTCTCCCCACCTTCCCCGCTCAACTTTCTATTCTCTATTCTCTATTCTCTACTTTCTACTTTCTGATCTTGCAGCGCCTTCTGAATCTCCTCGAGGTTGAGCCCCACGGCCTGTTCCAGATCCGCCAGACTCGTCATCAAATTTTTAACGGCCATAACGCGGTTCTCACGCGCCATCCAGAGCAGGCGGTAGGCGTCCAAGAGGGTCATGAAATCCCGCTTGCCGGTTTGGTAGGCCGCCAGGGTCGATTGCAGGGTCTGCTCAGCCTGCACCAGCAGCGTTTTCTCGGTCAATTCCGCCAGCGCCTGGTTGGCGTTGACCCTTCCCAGGGTTTGCCGCAATTGCGCCTGGACCCGGTTTTGAGTTTGGCGCAAATTTGCTTGAGCCGCTTCCAAAGCGGCCTGGGTCTGTTGGTAGCGGGACACGGTCTTGGGCGCGGACCACGGAGCGATCGGCAGCGTCACCCCGAGCATGAGCGACCAAAAATTATCACCCATGCCCCGCATGTCCTTGTACATGCCCTTGGCCATGAAGTCCGGGAAAAAACCCCAGAAAGCGGCGCCGCGTTCGGCTCGGGCCATTTCCACTCCCCATTGGGCGGCCTGCAATTCGGGTTGATTTTTTTCCGTCAAGGACTTCAGTTGCGCCAAGGACCAGGATTGTTTCGACCAGGTCAGTTCCGGCACCGCGTCCCAGGGTGTTTCCGAGGTCCGGTTCAACAGGGCCACCAGCTCGGCGCTGAGGGATTCCCGGGCCTGGGTTAAAATCAAAGCCGTGCTTTGCAGCGAGGTAAATTCGGTTTGCGCGCGCAGCACGTCGCTTTGATTGCCCATGCCCAACTCGTATTGTTTGCGCGCCAAGTCCTGCAACTGCTGCATGAGCTCGAGGTTTTGCCGGTTGATGTAGAGCTTGCGATCAACCTCGTAGAGCTCGTAATAGGCGCTTTTAAGGTTGGTGACCAGACGCTGGGCAAGCATCCGCGCCTCTTGTTCCCGCATGGCGGCGCGGCGATTCTCGGCCGTGCCCAGGGCAATGAGGCGACCGGGAAACATCACGTCCTGTTGGGCGAAATAATCGATCTCCAGGTTGTTCTTGCCGGGATCAGGAAAAGAGGCCACGGGTATCTGGAAAAAATCCATGCCCACCTGGGGTGCCTCCAAACCGCCTTCCAGACCGGCTTGCGCCCGGGCAACACGGGCCGACGCCTGGGCAGCCTGCAGTTCGGGGTTGACGCGCAGCAATTCGGAAACCAAATCATCCAACATTTCGGATGTTTTGCCCGCAGCCGGGATCGACGAGGATGGCTCCGCACCCCGTACCGATCCCGGCACGGCCAGGAAGATCAAAGCGCTCAGGATCGCGGTGGGAAAAATCCGGTTTAAGGTTCTGTCTTGAAATCGCATGAACAACATTGGGCTCCTCCAACTTAGACCGACACGGATTACTTTTTTTCCCCGGTCCCCATACTTCCCGGTCCGTGCAATGTGCACGCACCGGTTGTGTCCGCGTGGTGCTGCATGCGGGAAACCGCCTCGCCCCATTGTGCCTGCACGGCCTGCACAAAACTAGTTCGCGCCGGTTCCGGCAAACTGTCCCGCACGCGCATGATGTGTTGCCACGTGAGGATTTCCAGTTGGGCCTGATCGGCGGTTATGCGGTTCATTAAGCGTTGGGATTCGGGATCATCGCTGGGTGCCTCCCCCAGCCGACGGGCCAACCGGGTGCGTTCGGCGCACAACTCGGTGCACACTTGGGCATATTGCCCGCTAAAAGCTTGATCCAGGGCCAAGATTTTTTTTCGGCTTTCCGGGTCCTTCACATGTTTAACCGCCAATCCGGCCACGGTTGACGGGGCGCAAACCGCCGCGCTCCGGCTTTGCCCCCCATGAAAAACCCAGGCATAGGTTCCGGCCATAACGCCTACCAAAAGCAAAACCGACCATACGGCCAAAACCGTTTTACGTTTATCCATGGCGCTATTCCTCCGTTTTTAAAGCCGCAAATTGTCCCGCCAGCGAGCCCTCGGCCAGCAACTGATTCAGGCTCGGGCCGGTAGGCGTCGGCGTGTTTAAGCGGTATTGGCCCAAACCCAAACCCACCAGCAAACCTGCCAAAACCGCTCCCCAAGGCAGCCATTTCCAGACCCGGGGCAAAGCCGGGACACTGTCCGCCCGCGCCCAAAAACGTTGCGCATACCCCGGGCGGGGCTGGTGGTCGGGCAATTGTTTAAACGCTTCCTGCCAACGGGAATCTTCTCCAGGCTTCTGCATATGGGAAAGCTCCTTTTTGTTTCTACTGTATATACGTTTGAAACCGGATTTGCTTGCGGGGAAAATTTTTTTTGTTTTTTTTGCGGAAAGGTCGCGTACCTAAGAAGAGGACGTTTAACGCCAGGTGGGATCGACGTTGTCAAAATTGCTTTTGGTCAAATTGCGGATATTGCTGCCGTCGGCGTTCATGACCCAAATGTTCCAGGTGACGCCCCATTTGGCGGTGTAGGCGATCCGGCTGCCGTCCGGGGAAAAAAGCGGTTCTCCCCGGTCCACGTTGTCGCTGATGACCCGCTCATGGGTCCCGTGCACAATGTCATAGATATAGAGGGCACGGGTATGATGCAGCATGAAGTCTGCTGTAAATAAAAGCTGCCAACCGTTGGGTGCAAACATGGCGTTGCCGTAATTGGCCACGTCGTCGCTGCCGATGAGCACTTTCTTTTCACGCGTGGTAAGATTGAGGATAAGGATCTGATTGTAAACGCGGTTGATTTCCTGATAAGCCAGCAAGTTCCCGTCCGGAGAAATCGAGAACGCATAGTTGCAGCCGCTGCTTTTCCTGATCTGCCGCGCCTCGGTCCCGTCGGCGTTCATTTGCATGATCTTCATTTCATTGTCCCCGTGGACCGTGTAAAAAATCTTGCTGCTGTCGAAAATCCAGATGGGATTGGTTTTGTCCTCGGGCCCGGTGGTCAGTTGCTGGACGCGCTTGGTTTGCAGGTCCAAAAGGTAGATTTGATAAAAGCCGCCGCCCCGATTGGAGCTGAACGCGATTCTGTTTCCGTCATAGGAAAAATGGGGGTTGCGGTCAAACGCATTCACCTGCGTGAGGCGCTGGACGTTGTTCCCGTTGGAATCCATCATGTAGATTTGATAATAATGCCCGTCCCCCCGGTTGGAGACAAACGCGATGGAACGATACCCTCCCCCCGGCGGAACCGGCGTGGGTTCGATGCTGGGGACCGCAGGAGGCACCCTGTCTTTCGTTTCCACGGGATGCTCCGGGAGCGCCTTAATGAACGACGGTTTGGCTTTATGCGCCCGGTAATTCCGAGGTTGAATTTGACGTGGTCCGGAAACCGGCGGGTTTGGCTCCGCGGTCGCCATAGGTTGCGGGGGATGAGGCTTGGGCTCAACGGGGCCCGGGCAGGCATGTTGAAAGAAAAACAAATACAACGCCGCCAGCAAAGCCAGCAACGTTATCAAATTCCGCCAAAAGCGGTCTTTGTCAAATCCCAGCCGCGCTTTGACCTTCAGGTAAGCGCTTTTCAGGAATTTAAAAATCCCTTTTTTTCTTGTGAAACCAGAGTGATTTACGGGCAAAGGTTTCTCCGCATCCTGGCAGGCTTTTTCTCCATGGCAGGAGCTGCAACATCCCTTCCTGCGCCGGAGCCTAACGCCTGCGGCCGGGGATGGACTTCCTCCAATTGTGGCATAAACTAAAGCGCCGGACAATATTAATTAGACGGCCGGGGCTGATTATTATTTCATTTTTTCAGGAAGGCCGTCACTTGCGCGGAGGAGCGTCATTTTTCGGGCAGCAATGTTTTTTTAAGCCTTTGCCGGGCACGATGGAGGAGCGACATAACCCCTGATTTTGTGCTTTTCAACGCAATCGCCAACCCGGCTATGTCCAACTGTTCCTTATAATATAGGTAGACGGCCGAACGTTGCGCTTCGGGCAAGG
>JAAXVQ010000328.1 GCA_013335425.1 Candidatus Firestoneibacteriota bacterium
AAAATCAAACAATATTTCCAGGGGCGTTCCGTAGAATTTATATTAAAACTGGACTATAATGTCGCCACCCAGTTTCAACGGGAAGTCTGGAGCGTGGCCCGGACCATACCCGCGGGGCAGACACGCCCCGATGGTGGGGTGGCGGAATGCCTGGGAGACCCCGAGTCCAAGCGGGCCGTGGGGCAGGCGCTCAATGCCAATCCCTTGCCTTTGGTGGTGCCCTGCCACCGCGTCGTGGCCGCCAACGGGCGCCTGGGCGGGTTCGGCGGGGGCGTGGAGTTGAAAACCAAATTGCTCAAATTGGAAGGCGCGATTTTGGCGTAATGCCGAAAGGCGTCTTATGAGAGGAAATTGTCTTGAAACCAGGTTTGGAAAAGCAGCCGTTTAAATACCACTTGATTATGTCGCTAATGCCGTTGGGCGCTTGGCTGGTGAAACTGTTATTTGCCACAGTGCGCGTACGCCTAATAGACCCCAACCGGTTGGCCCCTCGAAATAAACCCGCTTCGACGATTTACGCCTTCTGGCATGAACATCAGGTTCTCGCCATGTCCACCTTTAGACATTGGGGCGTCTTTGTGCTCGTTTCGCGCTCGCGCGACGGGGATTATGTCTCCAAGGTCCTGGATAAGTTCGGTTTCCATACCGTGCGTTCCTCGTCCTCCAACGGCAAACTCACGGCTCTGCGCGGTTTGGCTCGGGAACTCAGCCGGGGGGCGCATGTGACCATCACCCCGGACGGCCCCCGCGGTCCCCGTCACAGCTGCCAACCGGGTCCGGTGTTTTTAGGCGCCATGACCGGCGCGAAGGTGGTGCCGTTCGGCTGCGCCGTGGATCGCGCCTGGCGCTTGAAATCTTGGGATCGTTTTGAGATTCCCAAGCCCTTCAGCCGCGCAGCGGTGGTTTTCGGCACATCCCTCCAAGTTCCGGAAAAGCTCGATGCCGACCTTACCGCGACACTGGTGGCGGAATTGGAACAAAGTCTCAAAGCTTTGGAGACGCAGGCCCGAGCGTCACTTAAGGCGGCGGAACCCGCATGACCTGGACGCAATTGCGCGAAAAATTCGCCGCAGCCTACGAGCCCAAAGATCTGGCGCTCCTGGACAAAGCTTACGCCTTTTCGGATAAATACCACGCCGGACAAAAACGCTTCTCCGGCGAACCCTACGTCATTCACGTCATAGAAACCGCCGGTATTTTGTTTGAGCTGCACTCGGACCCGGATACCTTGGCCGCGGCTCTGCTGCACGACTGCTTGGAGGACACCACGGCCACGGCCGAGGACATCCGTCGCGAGTTCGGGGATAAACTCTTGGAACTCGTCGATGGAGTCACCAAAATCAGCACGCGCGTTTTCCGCGACTCGGAGGAGCGTAAGGCGGAAAACCTCCGAAAAATGGTGCTGGCCATGGCGGCCGACATACGCGTCATCATCATCAAACTCGCCGACCGTTTGCACAACATGCGCACCCTGGAATTTCTGCCGGTTGACAAGCGCCTGCGCTTTGCCCGGGAGACCCTCGAGATCTACGCGCCCTTGGCGCACCGTCTCGGCATGGGGCGCATCAAGGACGAGTTGGAAGATTTGGCCTTCCGGCACTTGCACGTGGAAGAGTTCCGGGCTTTGGTCGACCAGGTGGCGGCTTTTCAGGAACAACGCCGGCAGGTAATCGTCGGCGCCCAAGCCGAGATCGAGCGGCTTTTGGGGGAATTGGACATACACGCCCGGGTCTACGGGCGCATCAAGCATTTGTACAGCCTCTGGGTGAAGATGAGCACCCAGAACAAGGATTTGACCCAAATTTACGACCTGATGGCGCTGCGCATCATAGTCCCCAATCTGAAAGATTGTTATGCGGCCTTGGGCATCATTCACTCCCTTTGGAAACCCATGCCCGGCCGGTTTAAAGACTTCATTGCCATGCCCAAAACCAATTTCTACCAATCTTTGCATACCTCGGTGATCGGGCCCTCGGGCGAGCCTTTGGAGATTCAAATCCGCACCGAGGAAATGCACCGTTTGGCCGAAAACGGTATTGCGGCGCATTGGTCCTATAAAGAAGGCAAGGACGAAGGCGAGCATTACGAATCCCGTCTGGCTTGGTTTCGGCAGATCTTGGAATGGCAGCGCGACTTACACGATTCCCAAGAGTTTTTGGAAGCGCTCAAGATCGATTTGTTCAAAGACGAAGTCTTTGTGTTCACGCCCCGGGGCGAAGTCAAATCCCTGCCGCGCGGTTCCAACCCCATTGATTTCGCCTACTTGATTCATTCGCGGTTGGGGGACACGATCGTCGGCGCCAAAATCAACGGGCGCATGGTGCCTCTGCGCTACGAGTTTAAAAACGGGGACATCGTGGAAGTGGTCACGCGCTCGGACAACCGGCCTTCCCGGGATTGGCTCAACCTGGTTAAAACCGCCAAGGCCAAGAACCGGATCCGCCATTATTTCCGCGATCTGGACAAGAACGAAATGGAAGCCCAGGGCAAACTGCTGCTGGAACACGAATTGGCCCGCTGCGGTTCCACGCTGGCCGAAATCACGCGTGAGGACAAGTTGCTCGAGGCCGCCCGCAGCATGAATTTCAAGACCCTGGAGCAGTTGTTCATTCAAATCGGGGACGGGAACGTAACCGCTCGTTCGGTGGCGGCTAAGGTGGGCTTGACCCCTGCAGCCACAGTCCCCCAGCCGCCTGCGAGCGCACACAAGCCCGCCTATAAGGGCGGGAACGAAAACGGGCTGCATTTGCCGGGGATCGAGGGGGTGGTGACGCGCTTTGCCCAGTGTTGCCATCCGATTGCCGGAGATCCGGTGGTGGGCATCATCACCAAGGGCCGGGGCATTTCCGTGCATCGCCGGGATTGTCCCAATGTCCATGCTCTCCTGCAAGAGTCAGGGCGGTTGGTGGAAGTGGCCTGGGACAACGCTTCGGCAGCGGAGCAGAATCTGGAGATCTTTGTTCAGGCTCAGGAACGCGACGGGCTTTTATCCGATCTGCTGCAAGCTTTCAAGGACGTGGGGAGCCAGGTGAAAAACACCAGCACGCGCACCACGCCCCAGAAGATTGTGAACGGCATGTATACCATCCAGGTCAAAGGCCAGGCGCACCTGCGCGATGTGGTCTTGCGCCTGGAGAAGGTCAAAGGTGTGCTGAAGGTGAGCCGGAGAGCTTCAGGGTAGGGAGCGGTGGGCGGTATGCAGATGGTTTATTTCCATCGGCGCTCAGGGCAATGCCGGGGGCGTATTCTGCGGGCTGATCTGGTCGCAGCACCCCCAAGCACCCCGCCACCTCACCCGCCCCCGGCAGGTACGGGACCC
>JAAXVQ010000329.1 GCA_013335425.1 Candidatus Firestoneibacteriota bacterium
TGAATTTCAATCCCGTGGTTTTTTCCAGGTTCTGCTTGACCTGCCGGACCACCTCCGCCACGGCTTCGATCGTGTGCACTTGGCCGTCGAGCATGGCCCGGTCCGGATGCTCCACCAGCGACGCGGCCAGCACCCGCAAACCCCGCCCTTGGGGCAGAGCCACCAGGCCCGCCACCTTGCGCGTGCCGATGTCCAAAACCAATAAAGGTTTTTCGGTTGCGCTCAACTTTTCACCCGGATGGCTTTGAGAATCTGTTCCAGCGAATTTTTTTCAGGGATTAAAAAGAAGTGTCCGTTGATGACGCGGTTGGGTTCGGTGAACGTGGTTTCTATGCAGAGCACTTTCACGTCCTCGGGCATGCCCTTGCTGATTTCGACGACCACGGCTTCGGCCAGGTCAAACACCAATTGCGGGACGGACTGCAGCAGCATCAGCCCCAAAAACTCGGTCAGGGCGTTGAGATAAGCCCCGGCCAAAATGTTGCCGACTTCCTTGATGGCCGAATGCTCCATGGCGGTCAGAATCTGGCGCTCGTCGGCCTGCTGTTTGGTGAGCATGGTGGCCAGATGCACGGCGCTGGAACGGGGCAGGACCATGACGATCTTGGCCGAAACGTCCCCGAGTACGTGCATGGTCACCCCGGCGATGAGCGCCTGGGGCCCCCCCACCAGGGTAATGATCTCCTCCAAGGTCAGAAAAAGCACCTGGGGAACTTTGATGAAGATTTTCTTCTCAATAAGCTGAGAAAGCGCCGTGGCGGCATGACCGGCGCCGATGTTGCCCACTTCGCGAATGGCGTCCAACTGCGTATCATCCAATTTCACGGATTCAAAAAGCACGGATGCGATGTCCCCCTATTGCAGCAATGTCGGCACGTCCAGCACCAGCGCGATGCGGCCGTCGCCCAAAATGGTCACTCCGGAAAATCCTTTCACGCCCTTGAGCATCAGCCCCAAGGACTTGATGGCAATTTCCTGCTGCCCCAAAACTTCGTCCACCAACAGCCCCACCCGGATTTCCCCCACTTCGGTCACCAACACCGAAGGGTTGGCGTTCTCGACCGCCTCCGGCACTTCGGGGTCCGGGACCGAGAGCACCTGCTTGAGGCGCACCAGGGGCAGCACGTTGTTGCGGTACAGCACGACTTCCTTGCGCTGGATGAACTTGACTTCGGCCGCGGCCAGCTCCAGCGTTTCCACGGTGTTGATGACGGGGATGGAGTAAATTTCGCTTCCCACGCGGATCAAAAGCGCCTGAATAATCGCCAGGGTCATGGGCAGGCGCAGCACAAACGTGCTGCCCTTCCCCACGTGGCTTTCAATGCGCAGATTCCCGCCGAAGGATTCGATTTTGGTGCGCACGGCGTCCACCCCCACGCCGCGCCCGGAAATCTCCGTGACGACCGTGGCCGTGGTAACCCCGGGCAGCGAAATCAGGTTGATGGCTTCCTGGTCGGTCAGGCGCGCCGCCTCGTCCTGCGAAATCACGCCGTGCTCGACGGCCACCCGCCGGATGACGTCCGGGTCGATGCCCTTGCCGTCGTCCTCGACCTTGATGATCACGTGGTTTTTTTCACGCGAAGCCGCCAGCCGGATGATGCCGCGCCGGCCCTTGCCGTTCGCCAGCCGCTGTTCGGGTTTTTCCACGCCGTGGTCCACGGCATTGCGCAGCAGGTGCACCAACGGGTCGTTGATCTCGTCGAGCACCGTGCGGTCGAGTTCGATGTCCTTGCCTTCCATGACCAGGTCCAATTCCTTGCCGTTCTCCTTGGCCAGGTCGCGCACCATGCGCGGAAAGCGGTTGAAAATATGCTCCATGGGCACCATGCGCACTTCGGTGACTTCGTCCTGAAGTTCGTTGGTCACCCGGTCGAAATGCGCCAGGGCCTCTTTCAAGTCGCGCAAATTGTATTGTTTGGAAATCTGCGAAAGGCGGATCTTGTTGATGACCAGTTCCCCGACGAGGTTCTGGAGGTTGTCCAACCGCTCGATGCTCACCCGGATGCTCTGCACGGACCGGCTCTGCACCGTCTCGCTTTTGCTCCCTTTGGCGGTTTCCTGCCCCGGGGCCGGATCGGCCTGCACCCGCCGGGAAAGCGAGAGGGCCGTGCCGCAGAAAGGCTCCACGTCCTGGGGGCCCAGCGGAATGATTTCAAACGCTTCCAATTCGGCGATGCCCCGCAGGGCCTTGCGTAAAATTTCCGGTTCTTTTTTGGAGAGCAGCACCAGGGCGAAGTCGAAATCAAACTGGCCGTCCTGCAGAGCCTGGGCTTCGGGCTCGGTGGCGATCACCTCGCCGAATTCGGACATGGCCTTGAACGCCATAAAGGCGCGCACGCCCTTGAACGAACAATCGGGAGTGACGCGGACCTTGATGCCGAAGGTGGTGAAGCCTTCGTTGCGCGAATTGGCGATGATCTCTTCCAGATGCTCCAGGGAGACTTCCGTCTCAGGCAGGGCGATCCGCGCCGGACTCGAAGCGGGCGCGGCGGCGGCGGAGACCAGCCCGCCTTTTTGGAGTTTGGTCAATTTTTCCATCAAGGGGGTGATGTCGAGATTTTTGGTCTCCGAGGAGGAAATTTCATCCACCAGCGACGAGAGCATGTCCAGACACTGAAAAAGCACGTCGACGGCGCCGGACTCGGCGGGCAAACCCGTGCCGCGAAAACGTTCGAAGATGTTTTCCATTTCATGGGTCAGTTCGGTGATCTGATCAAAACCCATGGTCGCGGCCATGCCCTTGAGGGTGTGGGCCGTCCGGAAGATTTCGTTCAGCGATTTGGTGTCGGCGGGATTTTTCTCAAGAATAAGCAGCATCTGGTTGAGCACGTCCAGATGTTCCAACGATTCGCTGATGAAAATGTCTTTGTATTGCAGCGTATCCATGGATTATCCCCATCTGTTCCGATGATTGGCAACCACCATGGTAACAGGAAATTTTTAGGCGTGCAATCTTCTTTTTCAAGGCCCGGGACGCAAGCCGCCCTTAGGACCCGCCGGGAGGTCCGGTTGGTTCGCCCACACGCTCAATTTGTGGACCAACGGCAGGATATCCAGAGTTTTAGGCGACACGTCGGAGATTTCCGCCAACAGCGAGGCGAGCAGGTCCAGGCCTTTCTCCGTCCCCCAGCGCCGGACGGCCGCAAGCAAAGACTCCAGCACGCCGGGCACGGCCGGGTCCTCCCAGAAGTCCGCGCAGTCCATGGTCTTGAGCCCGCGGCGGGTCCGCGCCTTGAGGACCATGTAGCCGGCCAGCCGGCCTTCGGCGCGGCAGGCGAAGAGGCGCTTGTCCACGTCCGGG
>JAAXVQ010000019.1:0-8230 GCA_013335425.1 Candidatus Firestoneibacteriota bacterium
AGTCCTACGAGATCGACCTTTACGAGAAGAACGCGGAGAAACTGCGTGAGGCCTTCTCTCCGTGGATCGGAGCGGGTCGCCGGGTCAGCAGCCCGACGGCCGCCGAGCCCCGCCGCCGGGCTGCGCGCCGGTCCGAGGACACCGCCGACATCCGCCGCTGGGCGGCCGAGAACGGGATTCCCGTGTCCACCCGCGGGCGCATCTCGGCGGACCTGCGGGCCCGGTACGAAGCCGCCCACTAGGCCTCCGGCCAGGTTTCGGCGGCGCCGGGGTAGCGGCGGCGAAACGGACGCATCCGGCCGATCGGGCAGGGACAGACGGCGTCGGAGCGGTGCGGGGGCGACCCTTTCAGGGTCGAAACCAAAAACGTACCCGGGGGCGGCGCCCGCCTACGGCGGCCTTGCCCCCGGCTATTGTTGTGTCAGGCCTTCGGCCTGAGTTGGCCGAGCCGGTCGATGGGGTCGCGATCTGCTTCCTGTTTTCCTTTCTGGAGCCGAGCCACGAACAGCGCCTTGCCAAGGCGATTCGAGCCCGGAAACCCGACCTCCTTCGGCTAAAAACGGAGCGATCATTAAAGAACGCATGGCGGTTGGAGCCGCGTCCAGCCGAAAGCGAAAATCCTTTTGGATATCGGTGATCACCAAAGCCGTGCGGTGCTGCACGGCCCAAATCCCATATTGGTCTTCTAAAATCGCTTCCTTGGAGGCCTCTCCGGGCAGAGCTCCCAGCAGGGGGTTTTTCCCATCCGGCGGAATATAAGCCGTCAAATACCGCCCGCGCTCGGCGCCGATCACATCGCGCAATTCCTTAATGACGACTTCCATCAATTTAGACAATTCCAACTGGGTTCCAAACACGCGAGAAACCCTGTTGAGCAGAAAATATTTTTGGACTTTTTTCTGGTTGGTGACCGTAATGACCAAATCCGATTTGTATTGTTCCCGCGCCAAAACCAAACGTTCTTCCAGGGAAAACAGGTATTCCCGGTGGGTGCGTTCTTCGCGGCTTAAACGATGACGAAAAAAACCGACGATACCCCAACCCAAGATCAGGGAGAAGCATTCCAACCAAACGTTCAAATGCAAACCTGCGGGCTCCCGCAAATGGGAGTAGAAAAACAGGGGCAAGGCCGTCACCAGCAGGCCGCCGCTGGTGGCCGCATTCACCAGACTCATGGCGCCCCACACGGCCGGCAAGGCCAGGATGAGCCAGGAGGCGTATTCCGTGCCCTGAAGCTCCCAAGACATGATCATGGGAACGATCAGCAGCAACGCCACCGCACTTCGGCGGATCCAAGGGTAGTTGTTCAGCCAGGGCCACATGCTACGTGTTTCCTCCAGCAGCTTTCGTCAAAAGCCGGGACCAGATTTTTTCAACCGCCAAGCGCAAATCCCGATTCGAACCGGTATTGGACAGCACGCAATCGGAAATTTTCCGATAGGCCGCATCCGGCCATTGCGCCCGCACCCGCGCCCGGGCTTGCGCCGGACTTAAACGCTTGCGCTTTGCCAGCCGCTGCGCGCGTACCGCTTGCGAAGCCCGCACCCACAGGACTACGTCACCCAAGCCGCGAAATGAAGGTTCGGGATACACGGCCATGTCCAGCACCAGCGGCCGCCGGCTGCGCTGCCGATGCTGCGCGACGGTCTCGTCGAGCAATTGCCGCAACCGGGGTTGAACTATGCGGTTCAGACGCTTCAAGGCCGCGGGGCGGGAAAACACCAACGCCCGCAATCGGTCGCGACGGATATTGCCCCGGGGCCCGATAACCCACGGTAATTGGGTAAACGCGCGACCCTGCCGATCGTTAAAATCGCCGGGAGAAAAAACCGGACGGAGGGCAACACGGCGGCCTTTTAATAATGCGCCGCAAAACGCCTCCAACAGATCGTGCCAAGCAGGTTCGCCCGGACGCAACAGGGTCCGTACGTACCGATCCACCTCCACCACCCGAGCGTGCCGTTTTTGAAGCTCCGCCGCCACCGTGCTTTTGCCGGTTCCGGTTCCACCGGTTAGGACTATGACGACGGCCGGACGTTTGCTCCCCGGTAAACGCGCGCCTTTAATGGATCGACTCCAGGGCTTTTTTCACGTTGACCGGAATACCGGCCACGAAAATTTGAAACCAAAGACGGTTCCCTACCGCCGCACCGCCCGTATGCCCAGCGCGCCCGAGTTTGGTTCCGCGTACGACCACTTGGCCGGTTTTCACCTTCAGAGAATGCAGATGGGCATACAAAGATGCGAAAGAAAAGCCGTGGTCGATCAACACGACATTGCCCAACATGGGGAAAAAACCGGCCAACAGCACTTTGCCTTTGGCCGCCGCCATGACATCCCAGGTATTGCCGTGGGCCAAGGGTTCGATTTCCAAACCGGCCAGGGTCAACGTGTCTTTACCGTTGTAGCGCCTTTGGGTGCCGTAAACGGCTCGGATCTCCCCGGCCAACGGCAAAATAAAATCCTGCCGACGTTCGGGCTGATATTCGGCACGGGTCAAAACCGCCCGCAGTTCCCGCTGTTCCTTTTCCCAGGCGGCAGGATCAAACGTCCTGCATTTCACCGATTGGGGAGCATCCTCCAGGGCCAAAGGCACAATTAAAAACGGAAAAGTTTCTTTGAGTTCCCGCCGGGAACCCTCAAGCTGAAAGGTGGCCGTGATGGCGTAGTCACCGGAGGGCGTTTCCCAGGGCACGGCCATAAAAGCAGTCATGAGCGGTTCTTTGAGATCACGGCGCACAAAGGGTACATAGACGTGTTCTAAAAACAAAATGCGCGCTGCCGTAACTTTCGGTGGGAGCTTCAGGCTGAAATTGACAATGTCGCCCGGCTGGGCTTCCTGCGCAGGCGCAATATACTCGATTTTTTCCCGGACTTGTTCCTCCACGGAAGCGCAGCCCAATAGGCTCAGGCACAAGCAAGCCGCCCAACCAAATTTGCCCCTTGACGACAAAGGCATGCTCCTTCCCTGGAATTGGTTTACTGCATTGTGTTTGTCGCGAACAGTTTTCGATGGTTGGCGAACGTGCCCTCGCGCCGCATCTATGTAAATCAACTCCATTTTAATGGCGAATTGAACGGCGTCAAGGTTTTTTATATATAAAAACAGACGCAACCCGACCACCGCTTTTTTTCATGTAAGGTTTTTCAGGGAAACGCGTCGGAGGCGGGTCGGAAAAATTCAAGAATGCTTCATTCCGGCCTGATATTTTCAAACGCCTTGATGTTGTTCATCCACATGATCCAGGCGTCTTCGTTGTTGTCGTTATAATATTTTTTACGCAGGGCCACCAGTTGAAAACCGTATTTCTCGTAGAGCTTTTGCGCAGCTTCGTTGCTCGCGCGGACTTCCAAAGTGGCTCGTTCCATACCCAAACGGCGGGCCAAACGCATGGCGGCAAAGAGCAGGCGTTCGCCGATTTTATGCCGCCGAAAAGCCGGGTGCACCGCCAGGTTGGTGATATGCGCCTCTTTGGTGATTTTCCAAAAGCCCATATAGCCCACCACATGCTCCTTACAACGGGCAATAAGGTAATGGGCCATGTCCGGGTTTTTGAATTCGTCCTCGAACATGGTCCGGGTCCAGGGGGTGCGGAAGGAGCTCTGCTCCACCCAGAGCACCCCGTCGAGATCCTCAGGGCGCATTTCCCGGATCTCAATTTCCAAATTCTCCAAGCCGCCCACTTCCGTGGCGGAATCGGGAAGACCTTGGCCGTTGTGCTCCTGCCCCAGGTTAAGCATGCCGGTTACCACCCAAACGCGCGGCGTTTTGCCGTGCCTTCATTTCCTCCGCTTGGGTGCGCCGCAGGTATAAGGGGATTAAGGCTTCGGGAACCGTGCCGCCTGCGGCTAAAGCTGCAGCCGCCAACCCCGCCAACGTCACGGCACTGGGCAGGCGGAACGCTTCGGGAACCAGTTCGAACGCTATGCCTGGTTTGGCTTGCGCCAACTGTGGTTGCCATTGGACGACCGCCGGTCCGGCCAGGGTACAAACGCCGCTCTCCGGCAGAGCGAGCACCAAAGCGTCCCAGGTGAGCAGACTCTCGGCCATCCGCGGGACATAGTCGTTTGCCCGGCGCTCATAGAGCGCGGCATAAAACATTCCCTGGCGGGCGTCTTCCAAAACCAAAACCAAATCCGCATGGGTTCCGGCTGCGATGACTTGAAAGCTGGATACGCCGGCCACGGGCAGTTGCAGCGCCTGGGCTATGCCTTGCACCGTGGCAATGCCCACGCGCAAACCCGTGAAGGAACCCGGGCCCAAACCCACTGCCAAGGCGCCGATATCCCGGGGAGAGAGTTGGCGTTCCCGCAGCACTTGCTCGATCTCCGTTAAAATCGTCTCCGCATGCCGCCGTTCGGGAAAGCGCTCGCTGAGTCCCAAAACTTCGCCGTTTTCCCAAATTGCAACGGACAAACGCGGTGTCGAAGTGTCCACGCTCAAAATTTTCATAGCCACCTCTTCGGCAAATCCCCTTTAAATCCCGGAGCCATCAGCGCTATCACTGTCCTCAACCCAGAATGGGACGAACCACCCGAATACGCCGGTCATTTTCCCCCATAATCTCAAACGTGATGTCCCAACGCTTCTCGGGCATCAGGTGCGGGGCTTTCTCCGCCCATTCCACCACGGAAACACCGGAGGAATAAAAATATTCCTCGTACCCCAAATCTTCCAATTCTTCCGGACGATTGAGGCGATAGAGATCAAAATGGTACAAGGGACGCGCCCCGGGATATTCGTTGATCAAGGTGAACGTCGGACTTGTCGCCGTGCGCTCCGCACGCAAACCCCGCGCGAGACCCTTAACCCACGCGGTTTTCCCGGCGCCCAGGTTTCCATGCAAACACACCACGTCTCCGTTTTGCAGTTCCTCGGCCAAGCGTTCTCCCAAACTCTCGGTCTGTTCCACCGCGTGGGTTTCAAAGGTGCGTTCCTCGAAGCGCCCGGTCATGCGCCCTCCGTTTGATTGTGTTCCCATCCCGGCGGCAGGGGAACGATTTCCCCCGAGGGCAGCACCAGACTCAAGCCCCGCGCTGCCGGCAACACCTCGCCCACGCAAGTGCAGGGCGTACCCAACCTGCGGAGGCCGTTTGCCAAAACCGGCACATCGGCCGGGGAGGCTGCAAATAACAATTCGTAATCTTCTCCGCCCTGCAGGGCCAACAACCAAGGCAAGCGCTTGCGGGCTGCCGCCGAACGCCGGGTACTCGGAGCCAAAGGCAGTTGCCCGGCCTGCACGCGCGCGCCCACGCCCGAGGCCGCACACAAGCGCCGCAGATCCCCGGCCAAACCATCGGACAAATCCATCAGCGCATGCACCCGGCCGCTCCGGGCCAAGAAACGCCCTTCGGCCAAACGCGGGATCGGGCGGCGCCAACGCCGCACCGGATACGTCCGCAGCCGTTGCGGCCTTCGGGAATGCTGCAGCGCCCATAAGCCCGCCCCCGCGCTCCCCAAATCACCGGTGACCATCAGCCGATCACCCGGACGGGCTCCGCGACGGCAAAGCATTTCGGATTTGGGCACCACGCCCTGTAAAGTCAAGGAAACCAGCATAGGTCCCGGGGACACGTTGGTATCGCCGCCCACCAACCGGGCACCGTGAATTTTCAGTTCCGCAACCAAACCGCGGACAAAATCCGTCACCTGGACCAAGGGTGCTATGGGCGGCAGCGCCAACACCAAGTGGGCGCGACGCGGCATTCCCCCCATGGCGGCAATGTCCGAAAGATTTACCGCCGCCGTCTTGCGCCCCAAAGTGTACGCATCACACCAGGCGAAATCCCAATGCACGCCTTCAACCAACGCATCCGCAGTCACCAATTCCAAAAACCCCGCCTCAGGGAGGTGCGCCGAAGCGTCGTCTCCGATCCCCAGACAATCTCCGCGGCCGCGTCCGGCGGCTGTCCGGCGGATGAGGTCAATCAATTCAAATTCGCGCCAAACGCGGACGCCGGAGCGTGGCCGCGGTTTTTCGCTTTGCCGTCGGCGGGCGGAACCCCTTTGGACAACGAACGGTTTCAAACCGTTCCCTACTGACTTTGTCCCCACGTCCGCACCCCTTCGCCCGGCTTGCCTGCGTCCAGGCGGTTTAAACGGGCTTTGGCGTCATCCCAGGTGGTGGCCGGATACTTGTCCAAAATGGTTTGATAAGCCGCACGGGCGGACTTCAAATCGCCTTCCAACTCATAACACCCGCCGATACGCGCCAAGGCCTCGGCTGCCAAAAATCCGCCGCCATAGGCTTTAACCAAGTCCCGATACGCGGCAATGGCTTCCGGAAATTTCTCTTCTTTCTCCAACGCCTTGCCTACCCCCAGACGGGCTTCAGCATCCCAGTCGGAATTGGGAAACCGCCGCGAGACCTCGGTAAAGGTCTGCTGCGCCTGAAGATATTGGGCGGCATCGAGCATATTGTCGCCGATTTGCAGGCCGGCCCAAGCCGAAAGCACGCTGTTGGGGTTCTGCGCGCGCAGACGCGAATAAATTTCAATGGAACGCCCCCATTCATGACGCTCCCGGTAGAGATCCGCCATGGCGATCATGGCCTGACGGATATTTTCCTCGGAAGTTTTCAGGTTTAGGATCTTGGTATATTGCCGAATGGCGGCGTCATAACGTTTGGCCAGAGTCAAACTTTGCCCTGTCGTCAAATAGCGCTGCACCAGTCGTTCCGGATTTCCCCAGCCGGTCTGGTAACCCCAAATTTGCACCAAACCCACGACCAACACCAGAACGGCGAGCGTGGTGAGCCAAAAACGCCGCGATGACTTCAGACTGATCGGCGCTTCGCCCGGTCCGGCCGCCGCCGTCAACGCTTCGGCGGACGGCGTCTCCACAACTTCCGGGACCGGCGTTTTTCGGCTGACGCGTTTGGCTTTCACCACATTTTTCTTGGAAGCGGCTTGCTTGCGGACCGGTTTGACCACTTTCAAATCCTCCCTTGGGAACAAATGACAAGTTATTCGTCCTTGGCGCTCTCCCGGGGCAATCCCGGCCTGGGTCGGTTAAGGCGCCGTGATCCAGGTTTCTCCCAACAACACACTGCCGTCCGGCCCGTCGCCGCGCACCTGAGCACGATAGCGGCCGGGTTTCCAAACCGCTTCCAAGGGAATCTGGGTGACAAAGGTCCAGGTTTTCCCTTGATCCTGCGTTTTCAGCGGCAATTGCGGCGAACCGGGCACATCCAAACGCCCCCGTACATTCCGCGTGCCTTCCGGGGCCTTCACAACAATTTTGACCACGTCTCCGGGATGAATAACCTCAGGCGTTACGGCCACCTCCAAGCGGCCGCTTAGCACCGGCAGGCCGGCGCAAGCAGGCAGCAGCCCCAGACAAAGCAACAGTCCCATTCTCCGAAAACATCTCATGCTTTTAAAAAATCCAAAGCGGTCTGAGCTAAAACCGCCGCCCCGGTCACCAGCGCCGCTTCATCAAAATCAAAGGCAGGGTGATGCCAAGGGTGCATAAAGCCTCCGGCCGCCCGGCCCCCGCCCACCCGGAAAAAACAAGCCGGGACAGCTCCGGCAAAATAAGTAAAATCCTCGCCGGTCATGACCGGGTGTTCCAGTTCGACCACGCCCGCAGGGCCGGAAAGTTTTTTGGCCGCGGCCCTGACCGCCGCCGTAACGCCGACATGATTATACAAGGCCGGGTGCCCTGATTCCAATTCAAACCTGCAGGTGGCACGATGCGCGCGGCAAATGCCCCGGGCAATGCGGCTGACCCGCCGCGGCAAATCCCGGCGCAAGGCGGGGGTCAGGCTGCGCAACGTGCCTTCGAGAACAACGCTCCCGGCAATGATGTTGAAAGCCGTCCCGCCCTGAATTTTCCCTACCGTAACCACGGCAGGCTCCAAGGGGTCCATCTCCCGCGCCACCAACTGCTGCAAGCCCACCACAACTTGCGAAGCGACGGCCACGGCATCCACGCTTTGGTGGGGAAAGGCACCATGTCCGCCTTGTCCGAAAATCGTCAGTACAAAACGGTCCGCAGCCGCCATCACCGCGCCCGCGCGCAAGGCCACCCGCCCCACGGGCGTGGTGGCGTCGATATGCCCGGCCACGATGGCATCGACCCGCGGATTTTTCAAAACCCCGGCTCGGATCATGGCCTGTGCCCCGCCCGGAGGCGCCTCCTCACAGGGTTGAAAAATAAGTTTTACCGTTCCGGCAAAATTCCGGCGGTGTTTGGCCAACAGCACCGCGGCCCCCAGGGCCATGGTGG
>JAAXVQ010000019.1:8240-12968 GCA_013335425.1 Candidatus Firestoneibacteriota bacterium
TGACGCCCTTAACCCGGGACGCATAAGACGCCCGACCCTGTTCCTGCAGGGGCAAGGCATCCATATCCGCCCGGATGGCGAAAGTTTTTCCCGGTTGCGCGCCGCGTAAAAGCCCCACCACGCCCGTTTGCGCCACGCGGGTTTTCACAACCCAGCCGTTTTCACGCAAAATTTGAGCGGCCAGGGCGGCGGTTTTAAATTCCTTAAACCCCAATTCGGGTTGCCGGTGAATCCGGCGGCGCCAAGCTTGAAGACGGGGAAAAACCGCCTCGGCCTCCGCCAGCAGGCTGCGGTTGACCGGTTCGGTCACGCTTCCTCCAGCGCGATGGCGCGTACCAGATCGGCTTTGCCGACGACACCTTTCAATTTTCCGGCTTCCACCACGGGCAGCACATGGCAATGTTTCTCATGCATGATGGTCGCCATTTCCTGAATCGAGGTGGCCGGTGAAATCAACACGACTTTTTTGGTCATGATATCCGAAACTTTCTGCCCCACAATTTTCAACAGCTCCTGTTCGGTTTTCTTGGAACTCTCCAAATAAATCACAGCGTCAAAAAGCGTCACCACCGTGGGAAGATGCACGGAAGCGTCGCGAAAAATCAGATCTTCTTCCGTAACGATACCCACCACCGTCCCCCGTTCATCCACCACCGGCGCCCCGCTGATCTTATGTTTTAAAAAAAACTTAGCCAATTCCTTGACCGTGGTTTTGGGACGAACCGTATGTACCTTTTTGGTCATGATGTCTTTGGCCGTAATGTCCAACATATTGCCTCCTGTGGATATTTCGCAAATTGAAAAACGCAGCCTTAAAGCGTATTTGACCTTTTCACTTAGCGGCGATCGGCATACTCCAGCGTCCCGATGGCCTCCGGCAGCCTCTCAGCCACTTCGCGCGCCCGTACGCCCAACCCCCAGGCATTCCGGGCCGCCAAATCTCCCGCCACCCCATGGACAAAAACCCCCAGCGCGGCCGCTTCCCGTGCGGGAACTTTTTGCGCAGCCCAGGCTGCAATGCAACCGGACAACACATCGCCGGTTCCGGCCGTAGCCAAGGCCGGTGAACCGGAACCATTGTACCAAAACGGTTTGTTAGGGGCCGTCACCAGGGTATGCGGACCCTTTAAAACCACCACGGCTTGAAACCGTTGCGCCAAGTCCCTCGCCGCCGCTTCCCGGTCCCGATTGATGGTGGCCACCGAACGCCCGAGTAACGTGCCCGCTTCCCCGGCATGCGGGGTTAATAACAAAGTTGGATGCGAAACGGTTGTACGGGGAGGCTTCCCTTGAGAGATGGCCGCCAAGGCATCGGCATCGACCACCAAAACCTGCGGACCCCGCAGACGTTTCATCAGGCTGCGCACCAAGGTCTGCGTTTGCGGTTCGCGTCCCAGCCCCGGACCCAGCACCACCGACTCGTATTCAGCGGCCAGGTTTAGAAGCGGCTGCAAGGCTGCGGCGCCCAAAGCGCCGCGCGGCGTGCAGGGCAGCGGCAGCGCAATTTCTTCCAAAGTATGGGCCCGCATGCAAGCGTCCAGCGATTTGGGGTAGGCGATGGCCGTATAACCGCAACCGCTAAACGCTGCGCCTTGAGCGGCCAACAAAGGCGCCCCATGATACTGTGATGAACCGCCGATCACCAGCACCTTGCCCGCCGACCGTTTGTGGGCCGAGGCGGCTCGCCGCGGCAGCCATGCGGCCACCCGGGCGGAATCGACAAAGACCCTTTCCGCAGTCTGATCCGCGAGCAGGTCGCCGGGAAAATTAAGGGGTTCGACCGTTAAACGCCCCACGAAATCCCCGGCCGCATAAGTCAGCAACCCGCGTTTGGGCCAGCCGAAAGTGATGGTCCAATCCGCCCGCACTGTGGGCTTGGCGGGTTCCCCGGTATCGGCATGGAGCCCCGAAGGAATGTCCGCGGCCACGACCCTGGCACCGGAGTCGTTGATCGCGGCAATGGCCTGGGCCGTTGCCGGACGCAAGGCGCCCTGCAGCCCGACGCCCACCAGGGCGTCCACCAACAGATCGGCTTGGTGCATTTCTTTTTGCCATGCTTGGGGAAAAACGCCGGTGGAAATTTTAACACTGACTTGAGTTTTCCTTAAACGGGCGAGATTGCGGCGGGTTTCGGCTGCCAACGATGAACCGCTAAGGAGGAGAACCGTGGCGTTCACGCGGGCCTGCGACAAATACCGCGCGCATACCAGCCCGTCGCCGCCATTTTTTCCGCCCCCGGCCAAAATCACGACGCGGGAAGCCGTGTTGGGAAAACCCAAGACATCCTGGACTCGGGCCGCCAAGCGTTCGCCGGCGCGTTCCATCAGGGAGAGCACCGATACCCCGTATTTGACAACGGTCTGTTTTTCCAAAATTTGCAGTTCCGGCGTATCCACGATTTTCACGTAATGGCCCCCAGGTGAAAAATCGTCAAATTATACCATGTCCCCAACCGCGACCCCACAAAAAGGCGGCGGCTATTTCTTATATTGGCGCTGACGTTGAATTTCAAACAGAGCAATACCCGCGGCCACCGAAGCGTTCAACGAGTCCACTTGGCCCAGCATGGGGACTTTCAAGCGCATATCGCATTTTTCCAAGGTCAAGCGCCGCAGGCCTTTGCCTTCGTTGCCCACCACCAGGGCCAAGGGACGGTTCAAATCGACGTCCCACAGGGAGTCGCCGGTTTCCCCGTCCAAACCCGCAATCCATATTCCCGCCGCCTTAATTTGCTCCAAGGCATTGGCCAAATTAACCACCTTGGCCACCGTGAGATGCTCCAAAGCACCGCCCGAGGCTTTCTCGGCCACGGAGGTAATTTCCGTGCTCCGGTGGGTGGTGATCACCAAACCCTGGGCTCCGGCCCCTTCCGCACAGCGCGCCACGGCGCCCAAGTTGCGAGGGTCCTCAATTTCATCGCAAACCATGATCAACGCGCGCGGCAAATCTTCAGTGGCGGCTTGCAAAATGTCCTCCAGGTCCGCATAGCTGCGCGTGAAGACTTCCGCCAACACGCCCTGATGCACCACGGGTCCGGCCAGGCGCTCGAAACGATTGCGTTCCCAGGTCTCCACCTCTACGCCCCGGGCCTCGGCCGCCGAAATCAACTCCTTGAGCACGGAACCATGCCCGCCTTTGGCCAGAAGCACTTTTTGCACCTTGGAATCCTGCGCGCGCAAAGCTTCCAGCACCGCGTGCCGCCCGTAGATCTTGTTCAAACTCATACTGTCTCCTTGGTTATCCGCAAAGCCGCCGGTATCACCAACATGGCTCCGGAAGCCATGTCCTCCACCCAGAACCCGGCCGCTTCCAACGCCAAACGGAGCTGATCGGCCGCCGGCCAATCTTTTTGCTGACGCGCCGCCTGCCGCTTTTTCGCCAAATCCAAAACCGCCTGGGTTTTCTGCGGCAATTCAACGGCAACGCCGAAAACCTCCAGCATTTCCAGTAACTGGCCTTGCGCCCGAGACAGCGCTTCCCGGCAACGTTCGGAAAACTTAAAGCCTTTTTGGGCCAGCAGCTTTTTAATTTGATTGGCGAGAGAATACAATTCCCCCAGAGCCCCGGCCGTGTTCATATCCTCGTCCAAGTTCAGATCAAAACGCGTCAAACTCTGCAGGCAGCCTTGTTGAAACGCATCCACCAGCGGATCAAAGCTCGTGTCCGCTTCCGGGGAAAAGGCCAACACTTCCCGCAGCCGCCCCAGAGTGCGCCAAATTTCCTCAAAACCTTTTTGCATGGCTTCGATATTTTCCGGGTTGAAATCCAAGGGACTGCGGTAATGCGCCGAGAGCAAAAACAGGCGCAGAACTTCACGGGGCATGATGCCCAGGATATCCCGCACAATGCGGAAGTTCCCCAGGGACTTGGACATTTTTTCACCGTTGATATTCAAGTGCCCGTTGTGCAGCCAAATCCGGGCCAGAGGTTTGCCGGTCACGGCTTCGCTCTGCGCATTTTCATTTTCATGATGGGGAAAAATTAAATCTTCCCCGCCGCCGTGGATGTCAAAACAATCGCCCAAATACTTCATGGACATGGCGGAACATTCGATATGCCAGCCCGGGCGGCCGAGCCCCCAAGGTGATTCCCAGGAAGGTTCCCCGGGCTTGGCCGCTTTCCATAGCGCAAAGTCGAGCGGATCCTTTTTACGCCGGTCAACTTCCACACGCGCGCCTTCCTCCAACTCCTCGATGTCTTTACCGGAGACCTTGCCATAAGCCGCAAAACTGCGCACCGCAAAATAAACATCGCCGCCGAGCACATAGGCGTGTTTGGTCTCAATGAGTTTTTTTACCCAGGCGATTATTTCCGGCATGTGTTCCGTGGCCCGCGGGGTGATGTCCGCCGGCAAATTTCCCAAAGCCGCGATGTCGTCCCGGAAAGCCTGCGTGAACTCTTCCGCCAAATCAGAAGCCTTCCGCCCCTCCTTATTCGCGCGGTTGATGATCTTGTCGTCGATGTCCGTTATATTTTGGACAAAAGTCACTTTAAAACCCCGCCGCGACAAAACCCGCCGCAAGGTGTCGAAGACCACAAAGGCACGCGCATTTCCCACATGGAAATAATCGTAAACCGTAGGACCGCAGGCATAAACCCGGGCTTCCCCCGGAACCTGAGGGACAAACGCTTCTTTACGCCGGCTCAAGGTATTTAAAAACATCAAAGGCATTGAACGAATTACCTCCTTATGCACCCAGTCAGTATAGCTGCATTATGATTGCATCT
>JAAXVQ010000330.1 GCA_013335425.1 Candidatus Firestoneibacteriota bacterium
CAGTCGGAGTATGACCGCATCACCAACGTAAAACTCACCGTTGCCAAACTGGACACACCGAAAGGTGAAAACTTCACGGTGCAAGACATTTTAAAAACCATTGTACAAGTCCAAACAAACGCGGACGGGCAAACCATACGCACGGTTACGCAAAGTACGGTGTTGGGTGAAATCACAGTCAACGTCGTTCTCAACAATCAGGGGGTCGTATCCGTAGCCGGCAAAACCGTGGAGGGTGAACTGTCCTCCGGGCAGGCGGCTCAACTAAAAACTTTCAGGGCTCAGATTGCCGGGGGCGTTACCGCGGAGATGCTGCCCACGTTGACGGCGGTCGATTTGGCGCTTTCCCAGTACCCGCCCGAAGCGAAGACTTATGTAAGTTTGGCCCTCGCGGAAGCCAAGCAAACCGGCAACGCCGGTTTGCTGCTGCGCGCGGAAGTCGCGATGGGCAATTATGAAATCACCCACGGCGAACAGGCGGCAGCCGTGGCTCGGTACCAGAAGATTGATCAAAATCTGCAAGCCGGCGTATATACCGGCGAGCCTATAGCCATTGCGCAAATTGCGCTGCAGATAGCAGGCAGCTTGGCGGGCGTCAAGGACAAGCTGCAAGTCAGCGGCAGTTTGGAACTTACCTTCCTGCAAACGGCAGCGACCCAATCGAGATTAGTCGCTGACTTGGATACGAAGCTGAATTTGTTGTCGCAAGTCGGAGCGCTGGCCGACCACTTAAAACAGGCGGGCATGGTCACCGACATCATCCAGACGCTCAACAGCCTGCCTGTGTCCACCGTGGCCGATGCCTTCAAGGTGGCCGATGCGTTAAGGTGCGTCGGTTCGGTGCAGGCTTTAAGCGCGGCCCGGCAAATGATTGCGACCATGGCGGCTTCACCTCAATTTGACGCTTTGACAGGTGCGCAGAAACTGGTGGCTGCGCAGATCTTTAATCAGGCCGAAGGCACTCACAAAGAGGTTCGCAGTATTTTAGGGCGCATCACGGACGCGGACCGTGCGAAGTTCACTGCGGAACAAAACTTCACCTTGCAATTTATCTATGCGAAAACCTCCATCGAAGGATCAAATGAAAAACTGAATTTCGTGCGCGCCGCCGCGCCCTTTGCGGGGACCGATCAACAGAAAATGACCTTGGTGGCCATGCTCGCCGAAGATAAAAAGCTCAGCCAAACTCCCGCCACCAGTACCGAAACCGGAGCGCTGATCCGGCAGATTGCCAACGGCGACAACGGGAGAACCGGCATTGCTTCCGAAGCGGCCATGATGAAGCTGTTGAGCCTAAACGTCCAGTCGGATCTTAAGGTCGATGTGATGCAGCGGATCATGAACGCGTCCAACAAAAACGATGCCGTGCGCTTGGAAGCGCTGTCCCTGCTTATGCAGAACCCCGCTACGCCTAGCATTCTGGGTGCGGTGGCTGATCAGCTCCGGCTCTTCTCTTCAGGTCAAAATCCGGAGTTGCTGGGGCAATATGTGCACGTGGTGCAGGAGGCGGTCTTTGCTCTGGGCGGCGTGGATAAAGCTCGGGTTTTGGGCATTTTAAACGAAAGTATCGATGTTTTAACCGCTCTACCCCAGGCAGCGCAAGGTGCCGATCGTTTGCAGAAAATTCGGGATATCCTGACCAGTTTCCCCAGCGCACAGAGCAACCGGGAAATGCGCCTTACTGCGGCTGATGCCAAAAAAATGGGGGGAGTAGTCGCTGATTGGAATGGGCAACGTGTTATTCGGGTGAGTTTGGCCGGCGGAGGTTTCCGGTATTATGGCGTCACGAGTTTCCTGGGCATGGAAAAAGCGCCGTCTGAAATACCTAAAAACGGAACTTGGAACGTTCAGGTTGACGCTCAGAATAAAGTGGTCATGGCAGTTTCTACCTCGACGTTAACGGTTAAAGGTTCGCAATATAAAAACATGCTGGTGTCTTTTGACGACGGCATGGTCACCGTGAGTGCGAAGAAAGAAGGCCGTGATTACGTTGCGGTTTATGAAAATGCGGACAGCAAGGCCGGAGGTTTGAAGCTCTCCTATAACCGTGTGGCCAACGCTGCCAATCAACTCGCGACCGAGGCCTTTTACCGTGCGGACGGGTCGCACACCGTTCTCAATGCTTATGATAAAACCGGAAAATTGGTCACCAACGCCGAAGGCGGAAATCAGATTTTATACACGGCCGAAGGCCAGCCCCAAAACTTAAAAGGCGGCAAGGGAGGCGCCAAGCCGACCTATGAATGTCAGACCTTCGCCTTGGTTTTCAATTTGCCGCCCACGACCGACGGCAAGAGCCAAACGGTGAAAATCATTGATTACCAGTTTGTGGAAAAGAGTGTAAGCCGCGGCGTGACTGTGACTACGGTGCGCAACAGCTCCATGCAACTTTTGCGGGAAACGTCTGTTTACAGCGCCAGCTCGCAAAAGCTGAAAGATGGGCATGTGGTCCACACCAGCAGCTCCGTCCGCGTGGTGACCTACCGGAACAATGTTCAGGTCTCCGTGTCCGTAACTCCGGCGAAAGTGACGGAAACCTGGACCGAAGGTAAGGTTCATTGGACTCAGACCGTGGGCAAGGAAACCGGCACCCGCAACGGCACCCGCCTGGAAAACGGCACCCGGACTCTGAACCTGCGCGGCTCCGACGGCCAGGTTAAAACCATTGTGCAAACTTTGGTCGGCGGCCGAGTCATGGCCCAGGTTGAGCAGGGAATCGGCAAGGAAACGAAGAAGAATAGCGATGGTTCGATTTCTGAATTCCGCGGCAAAGAAACCGTTAAAACCATGTTTGCCTATGATGCCAAAGGCGTTGGGCACGTTACAAAGGTGGAGCGGGATTTAACGAACCTTGTGGAAACGAAAAAGACGGTTGTCGGCCATGTAGCGGTAAGGCCAATTCCTGATCCTGGAGAAGACCTGCTCAACGGCTAAAATCAATGGTGGCCCGAAGTGCTGGTAATCCTTCTCCATGTTGTCTGCATCTTTGAGGACCCAGGTAATCCTGGCGATAGCAGGATAAATGATGTGCTCTGCGCCAGTTGCTTCAGCGCGCTCAGCTCCACGCTGCGCCCGGAAAAAGGCAGGTCATTCACCGCCTTCGCCGTCCTGGCCGGCCCTGGCGCTCCTGCCGGTCGCAGCGGCCCCGCAGTACGCAGCGATCCCCCCGGGTGCAGCGGCCCCCCCGTAGCCGAGGCGGTCGCCGGTTACACCCTGGGTCCAGCTTATGCCAGCGGCCAGCTCGGCCGCCTGGGCAGCATCACGCCCGGAGATCGGAA
>JAAXVQ010000331.1 GCA_013335425.1 Candidatus Firestoneibacteriota bacterium
TGGTGGCCTTCATCCGCCGCACCCAGGGCGCCGGCACTTTCCAGGTTGTTAATCTGCTCGGCCGAGCGGTCATAGACCACCGTCTCGTGCCCTCCGGCCAACAAGCGGCGCACCATGTTGGCGCCCATTTTCCCCAATCCGACCATGCCGATTTTCACGCTTGCCTCCCCAGCAAGGCCAACACCCGTTGTGCCGCATGCTCGGGCGTAAAGCCGAATTTTTCCTGCACCACCTTGCCCGGCGCCGAAGCCCCGAAGTGATCCAGGCCCAACACGTCGCCGTTGTCCCCGACCCACTCCCGCCAGCCCGAAGTAACGCCGGCTTCCAAAGCCAGACGCGCCTTGGTCCGCGGCGGCAAAACTTCATCCCGGTAACTCTTCGGTTGCGCCCGGAACAATTCCCACGATGGCAGGGAAACCACGCGCACGGAAATGCCTTGGCGGGCCAAAAGCGCTTGGGCCGCCAAAGCCAAGGACACTTCCGAACCCGTGGCCATAAGGACGGCCGCCGGCGCCCCTACTTCCGGAGAAAGCACATATCCGCCTTTGGCCACCTGACCCGTCAGGACATAACGGCTGGGATCGAGCACGGGTAATTTTTGACGCGATAAAACCAGGGCCACGGGGCCGGGCAGGGTCAGCGCCAAACGCCAGGCCTGAACCGTTTCCTGCGCATCGGCCGGACGGATCACGGTCAAGTTCGGGATAAGGCGCAAGGACATTAATTGTTCCACAGGTTGATGCGTCGGCCCGTCCTCGCCCATGCCCACACTGTCGTGCGTAAACACAAATATCACCGGCAATTTCATCAGCGCCGACAAGCGCAGCGAAGGCCGCAAATAATCCGAGAACGTTAAAAAAGTGGCGCCGTAAACCCGCAAACCGCCGTGCAGGGCCATGCCGTTGAGCATGCCCGCCATGGCATGTTCGCGCACGCCGAAATGAAAATTTGAACCGCCGTGTTCCTGGGAGGAAAAGTCCGGGAAGGCTTTCAAAAGGGTCATGGTGGAAGGCGCCAAGTCCGCCGAACCACCCACCAGCAAAGGCAAATACGGCGCCAGGGCATTTAGAACCTGCCCCGAGGCTTCCCGGGTGGCCAAAGGTTTGTCCGCGGGAAAAACCGGTAAAACTTTTTCCCAACCCTCGGGCAACTCCCCGCGCAAAGCTTGCCGATACTCGGCATAAGCGTCCGGATGAGCAGCCGCATAGGCTGCAGCCTGCGCCTCCCAGGCTGATTCCGCCGCCCGGCCCCGTTCTGCGGCGGCGCGAAAATCCGCCAGAGCTTCCGCAAAAACCGCAAACGATGCGTCGGGAGAAAACCCGAAATGTTCCTTGACCAGCCGCAATTCAGCCGCCCCGAGCGGTTCGCCGTGCGCGGCAGCCGTATCCTGTTTGTGGGGGCTGCCCAAGCCGATATGCGTGCGGGCGTCGATAAGCACCGGTTGGTCTTGTTCGGCCCGAGCCTCAGCCAAAGCCTGGCTCACGGCCTGCACATCATGACCGTCGATGCGCAGCACCCGCCAACCGTAGGCTGCAAACCGTTGCGCTACGTTTTCGGAAAACGCCAAGCGGGTGGGCCCTTCGAGGGAAACTTGGTTATCCAGGTAGATGGCCGTGAGTTTATGCAGTTTCAAGTGCCCGGCCAAGGAAGCCGCTTCGGAAGCAATGCCCTCCATGAAATCACCGTCACTGCAGAGCGCATATGTCCGGTGATCGATTAATTTAAACCCTTCTCGATTGAAACGGCTGCCCAAGAATTGTTCGGCCGCCGCCATACCCACGGCATTGGCAAACCCTTGACCCAATGGTCCGGTGGTGGTTTCCACCCCCGGCGTGAGTCCGAACTCGGGATGCCCCGGCGTCAGACTTCCCCATTGCCGGAATTGCCGCAATTGCTCGAGCGGCAAATTATATCCGCTCAGATATAACAGGGCATACAACAGTGCCGAACCATGGCCTGCGGAAAGCACAAACCGATCACGATCAGGCCACGAGGGATTGGCGGGATTATGGCGCAGGACGCGCGTCCAAAGCACATAGCCGATTTCCGCCGCTTCCAAAGGCAATCCCGGATGACCGGACTTGGCTTGTTCCACCATGTCCGCAGCCAAAAGGCGCAGCGTGTTGATGCTTAGGGTTTCATCGGCTGGGGAAGTCATGTCCCCTCCTTTTGCTTTTAGACACCAGAGTTAACTTTCAGACTTGCCGGGCCGCCGTACAGACCGATCCGTGATTATGTGAATGAATAAAAATTCGGGTTGGAAATACGATGAAACGCTTAACGAGTCCGCTCGCGGGCCAGCTCGGCAATCAAGGCCAGGGCCGAAAGCCCGGCCAGCACGCTGGTTTTCGGATTGTCTTCAGAGGGAAAATTTTCCGTGGTGGTGGTCAGGGTGCCGAAGGTACCGCGCGCGGCAATGGTATGGGCATTGCGCCGGGCTGCGGGGTCGGCAATGATTTGCACGCGGGTTTTGTCCGGCCCTAAGCCGGCCAAGGACACGGCCGCGGCCACGTTGATGTTCTGCGGGAACGCCTTGACCGCCCGGCGCGCTGAACCGGAAAAAATCACCGTGGGGCGCTTGAGGGTCAGGGGGTTAAGTTTGCGGGTCGTAAAATAGGGCGCCCCCGCCAAACCCGCCGGAGGTTTGCGGGTGGTCAGCGTGACCTGCCGCAAGCCTCCCAAAACCGCTGCCGCCCGCAAGCCGTCGAGCCCGGCCACGGCCCCCGAAGGGTGATAGAGCCGGCAACCGGCCTTGGCAAAGCGCGCAAACCAGTCCGTGGTGCCGATCAAGGCCCCCACGGAAAGAACCAGCAGATCCCGGTGTTGCGCCAAAGCTGCGCCGGCCACTTCAGGAACGGCCGCCATGCTGGCGGTTTCAATAAGCAGATCACAGTTGCGCGCCAAGTCCGTCAATCCCAAGACCCGGGGATGCGGTTTTAAGGCTTTGGCCAGAGCCAGCGCACGGGAAGCTTCGCGGTCGCATACTCCCGCCAAACGCACGGCCGGGATTTTTCCCGCAGCCAAAGCCTTGGCCAATTGCCGCCCGATGGCGCCGCAACCCACAAACGCCACAACCATCGCTAATATTAATTGGCGGAAATATTTTACCGACCCGCACTTGGTTAACCTGATCGATACGGGCGTTAGAAACAATATCGACTTACAAACGGCTTTACAACGAATCCAAATCGCCCGTTCCAGCGTCAAGTTGGCCAATGCCAAAATGCTGCCACAGGTCGCACTAAATGTTGG
>JAAXVQ010000020.1:0-4039 GCA_013335425.1 Candidatus Firestoneibacteriota bacterium
GAACGATATCGCCGTTATTGTCGCGGATTTCATCAATCACGCCCATAAAAGTTCCCAAACCTGCGCTGCTGATGTAGTCCAACTTCGCCAGATTGATGATCAATTTGAATTTTTTATCTTTAATCAGAACATTGAAGGTTTCTTCCAGTTCCGCGACGGTATAGGCGTCGAGAAACCCTTCAACATCAATGACGGTACAATCGGGGTTGAGCTCCGATGAATGTGCTTTAACGTTGATCTTCTTCATTCCCCCACCTCCACCTACAAGTGAAGAAAATTTTAGCACAAAAATTCGTGAAGGGGAAGTTTTTTTTAAATGAAACAGAAGGAAATATGCGAAAAAATACGAGGCCCTGCGGGAAAAAGTGAAAATTTCCCGGTTCCGGCGATGGCCGTTTTTCAGCAAAAAAACACCGGCCGGTCTTAAATCGGGGGCGGTTAAACGACTTTAACCGTCACCATGGTAATGTCGTCATGCTGGGGAGCGCCGGCGGTAAACTCCATGAGTTCATTGACGATGGAATCGCTGATGGCCTGGGCGTCCAGATGCACGCATTTGCCGAGGACCTGAGCCAAGCGCTCTTCGGTAAACTCTTCCTCTTTGGGATTCATGGCTTCGGTGACGCCGTCGGTATAGAGAATAAAGACGTCTCCCGGCACCAAGTTAATGTCCACGGATTGCATTTTGGGATTAAAACGATCGCCGTTGTCGAGACCCAAAGCAATGCCGGAAGGGTTGAATAATTCCACGCGTCCGTCGGCGTGTCCTAAAATTAGGGGATTATGGCCGGCATTGGCGCAATTGACGCGGCGGTGAGCCAAATCTATGATGGCGTAAAACATGGTTACGAACATGCCGCGCTTGATGTCCTTAAACAACAAAGCATTGGTGCGGGCCAAGGTGGCGGCCGCGTCCGTGATCTGGGCCTGGGAGCGCAAAATACTGCGGGTCATCACCATGCCCAGAGAACCGGGAACGCCCTTGCCGGAAACGTCTGCGACCGTGATCGCCATATGTTCCTTGTTGACCCATAAAAAGTCGAAATAATCGCCGCCCACTTCCTTGGCGGATTTGTAGAAGGAGACTATTTTATAACCTTCAATTTTGGGATTTTCCTTGGGCAGCAGCACGGCTTGAATCTTGCGGGCCGTTTCCAATTCTTGTTCCATTTTTTCTTTTTCGATTATCTTGACCTGCGCTGTTTTCAAGTCCGAGGTCATTTTGTTGAACGTTTTGGCCAGGTTGCCGATTTCGTCCTTGCTTTTGACATTGATGGTGTAGTCGAGGTTGCCTTTACCGATGATTTCGGCGCCTTTTTCCAGGGCGCGGATGGGTCGGACAATCAGGCTGACCATAATTACCGTGACGAAAATACCAATGAAGATAAATACCAGCGCCAGATAGCTGATCTGTTTAATGGCGTCCTGAATGGTTTTTTCAATGAAGGTCTGGGACAAACCGATGTGGATCTCCCCGATCTGCACTTGAGCGTTGAGCAAAACCGGCACGCCGATATCGACGTTTTTGGCATCTTTATATCTAAACGGCTCGGAAATCTTGATTTTGCTGCCGCCGAGTTCGGTAACCCCTGCCGGACGCCGGTACACTTTTTCAGCGTAAGTAATGTCATTATGGGCGGCAATAATGCCTTTGTCGTCCACGATGACCGCATAAGTGACGCTGGGGTTTTCCATGGCGTCTTTTACCAGTGAGGAGAGAGTCAGAATATCCCGCACCACCAACGCTTTGGAGGCATTCATGGCCAAGTTGCGGGTGATGGTGATACCGCGCTGAGTCATTTCCTGCCGGAGGGCCTGTTCCTCGCCTTGGAGGGCGAACATGCTGATGAAGATGATGGTTAAAGTCAGCAGCAGCGTGATGGAAGCTCCGAACTTGTAGCGCAGACTTCCCTTTTGTTTTTTTACCGGACGGGGAGCGGGTTTGGCCGGCGCTTTGCGGTAAACAGGCTGGGGTGCCGCGGTGCTGTTGGCAGAAGGCATAGCGTTTTATCCTCGGTAAACCGGGATGGAATTACTCAACCTTTATACCTCGTTTTTCCATTTCCTTCAACTCCATTTCAGCTTTGGCAATGGAGGAGGTGGCTTCGGGGTTATTGGGGTCCAGAACCAGGATTTTTTGCCAGACTTCTATGGCCCGGCGGTTCTGACCGTCCAAGTAGAGCGAAACACCGTCGTAATAAAGTTTTTTAATCTCATCCTTGTTGACGGCGGCACGCGTGGTTTGACCCGTCAGCTTGGAAAGGTATTCGGTAGCTTCGGCATTGCCCGGGTTCAACTTCAAAACCTCGGTGAATTTTTCCTTGGCTTCGGCCACGCGTCCGCCGTTGGCCAATTCCACACCCCGGGCCAATAAAGCCTTGAGGTTGTCACGCAACTGTGTCCGCGCCTTGTACAGCAAATTTTTGGTGCGTTGATCTTGGGGCGCCACTTCCAAGGCTTGCTCGAGGTTGGTAATGGCCTCGTTGATCTGCCCTTGAGAAAGCAGCTCCACGCCTTTGCGGTAAAATTTCTCGGATTCGTTTTTCTGTTCGTTTTGTAGTTTGTCGACGTATTGCTTGGCCACCAAATTTTTCGGGTCTACCTTCAAAGTACTTTTAAACTCTTCCAAAGCGGCTTTGACATTTCCCCGTTTCATGTAATCCAAGCCCTGGGAAGTGATCAGATCGTTGGTGGAAACCTTCTTGGATTTTAATTTCCGCAAGCCTTCCAGGGCCGCCTGGTTGTTCGGATCTATCTTTAAAGCCAGATCCCATTCACGATATGCATCCTGAAAGCGGTTTTGCAGAAAAAAGCTTTCGGCACTGCTGTTATGGGACTTGACGTCTTTGCCGAATTTGCTCTGGGCCGTATTGATGAATTTTTTCGCATTGGCGTTGTCCGGGTCCAACTTCAGCACTTTTTCCCAGTGGGTAACCGCTCCGGCAAAATCGTTATCCAAATAGGCCTGACTGCCCTTCCGCAAATAATAGTCGACAGCCTTGTTCTTAAGGACCTGATAACGACTGTTGACGGAAGCGTCGTCAGGCATGTTTTTCAATACTTGATGGGCATAGTAAAGCGCCTTGAGATAATCACCCTTGTCTTCATAGGAGATCGACAGTTCCTGAAAGGCGTTGGTATAATTGCTGTTCAATACGGTGGCTTCTTTAAATTCTTTAATGGCCGCATCCAAATTCGCCTGACGACGGTTGATGATCCCCAGCCCGTAATGGGTTTCAGCTTTGTTGGGGCTCAACTGGTTGGAGGTGTTGAAATATTTGGCCGCCTGGTTCAAATCATTCTTGTAAAGATAAGCGAACCCCAAGTTGGTGAGACTGTCCGCATTTTTGGAAATTTGATCATCCGCGTTTTTGTACAGACGGATGATTTCATCGTATTGCCCTTTTTGAAAATATACATCCGCGAGAAATTTATAAGCCTTGGCTGATTTCGGGTCGCTTTGCACCAGGCGCCGGTAGGTGGCAACCGCCTCGTCGTTTTTTCCCGCTTCCGAATAAATCGTAGCCAGCGTCAGCAACGTGTCGCTGTTGTTGGGTTGAGCCGAGAGACTTTGGAGCAACTCTGAAATGGCCGCCTCATAACGTTTTTGCTTGTAATATACCAAACTTAGGTTGTTCAGAGCGTCGATATTCTTAGCGTTGATGTCCAAGGTTTTTTGGTAGTATTTTTCCGCATCATCCAGAGAATCGATTTGCAGGTGAATGGTGCCTAAAAGCACCAACGCCATTTCATCGTTAGGCGACAAGTCAAGCAGTCGTCTCAAAGGCGGGATGGCTTCTTTAAATTTTCCGTTTTGATAAAGTGCGAGACCGGTGTTGAACAAAGCATTGGGATCGTCCTTGCGGACTTCGCCGGATGAACGGGCGGCCATGACTGTCATAGGCAAAATCAACAACATGATTATTGCCAGGCTTGCATAGATTGAAGAAAAGCGTTTTGTTGCTTTCATGACAGCGGCTTCTTTCATCAGCTGTTTGCTCCCAAATGAATAATAATACCTGATAGATTTTTTGTCAAA
>JAAXVQ010000020.1:4049-12691 GCA_013335425.1 Candidatus Firestoneibacteriota bacterium
AAATTGTGTGACATCATGTAAAAAATGTAATAAATAGATAGAAAAGGTAATTAAATGAATGGTTTTATAGAAAGTAAATGGTGAGCCGGGAGAGGATCGAACTCTCGACAATCGCCTTAAAAGGGCGGTGCTCTACCAACTGAGCTACCGGCTCATTGTTGAAAAAATTTATAAAAGCGAATTTAAAATCATGGTTTGGGAGCGATCCTCGCCTAAAGATACAATCGCAATTTTAGCCCCAACCAATTCCTCGATACGATCCAAATATCTGCGAGTATTTTTGGGCAATTGTTCCAATTTTTTCATGCTTGAAATATCTTCGTTCCAACCCGGAAGTGTTTCGTAAACCGTTTCAAGCCTTTCAATGTCTTCCAAAGCGGACGGCAATGTCGGAATGTTTTCGCCGTTTATTTTGTAGCCGGTGCAAATCGGCAGTTCGGCAATGCCAGTGAGTACATCCAGCTTGGTCAGGGCCATATGTTCAAAGTGGTTGATCACGCGCGCCCTTTTTACCAGCACTGCGTCGAACCAACCGCAGCGCCGCGGCCGACCGGTGGTGGCGCCGAATTCCTTGCCCCGGGCCCGCAGGTCCGCTCCGCCGTCCTTGCCTTCGGTCGGCAAAGGCCCCGCGCCCACCCGGGTGGTATAAGCTTTCACAATACCGAGAATATTTTCTATCCTGGTTGGCCCTACCCCGGTGCCGGTACATGCTCCCCCGGCTGTAGGATGGGATGCGGTTACAAAAGGATAGGTCCCGAAATCCACGTCCAAGAAAGTCCCTTGGGCTCCTTCAAACAGGACTTTTTTCTTCTCGTCCAACAATTGATTGACTAGGGAGACGGTATCCGTAAGGTAGGGTTTTAGTCTCCGTCCGTATTCCAAATACATTGGCACTATATCATGCGACTTGAGTTCCGGCAAAGCGTAATATTTGCTGAACAGGAAATTTTTTTCTTCCAGGCTCTGAGACACGCGTTTTTCCAAGCGTTCGGCGTCGGCCAAATCCGCCATTTTAATCCCCATGCGTCCGAATTTATCGCCGTACGCCGGACCGATGCCGCGTTGGGTGGTGTCGATCTTTCCCGAACCGCGCTTGCCTTCGTTGGCGCCGTCGATGGCGCGGTGATACGGCAAAATCACATGGGCCAAATCGCTGATTTTAAAATTGGCGTCCACGGCAATACCTTGGGTCAGGAGTTCGTCGATCTCGGCAATCAGGGCGGCCGGATCGATCACGACACCGTTGCCGATGACGCAGAGTTTCCCCTTATGCAGGATGCCCGACGGCACCAGGTGTAAAATGTGCTTTTTACCGTCAATGACGACCGTGTGGCCGGCATTGTTGCCACCCTGATACCGGACCACGGCATCCGCTTTTTCAGAGAGCAAATCGATGATTTTTCCCTTACCTTCGTCGCCCCATTGGGCGCCGACGATCACCACGTTGGGCATTGGATTCCCCTAAAGTTTGACGAGTTTAATGTCTTTGATTTTGGCTGTTTGCGTCAATTTGGCCAGCAATTCAGCGGGCACGCCCGCGTCCAGGTTGAGGATGCTCACCGCATCCCCGCCGAGTTGATTGCGACCCATGTGCAGGGCCGCAATATTGACATGGGCGTCGCCCAGCATGGTGCCCATGCGCCCCACGATGCCGGGTTCATCGGTGTGCGTAAAAACCAACAAATTGCCTTCGGGTATGAAATCCGTATGAAATCCGAAGACCGAGACCACGCGGGGTTCGCGCTTTTTTCCAATGAGCGTCCCCACGATTTGACGCACGGATTTGTCCGTCTCCACTTCCACGGCAAACGTGCTGGTAAAATCCTGCGTTTCTTTGGTGGAAGTTTCCACCACCTCAATGCCCCGTTCCTTTGCCAGAACCAAGGCGTTCACGAAATTGATGGTGTCCGAAAGCATCGAGGAAAGCAGGCCTTTGACCGCGGCCACTGAAAGTAAATTGGTGGGAAAAGCGCAAACATCACCCGCATATTTTAAGGTGATCTTTTTGACCTGACCGTCGAGCACTTGGGCCTGGAAACTGGAGAGGCGCTCAGCCAAAGTCAGGTAAGGCGTCATTTCCTTGAACAGCTCGGTCGGAATCGAAGGGATATTGACCGCATTGCGGATCATCCGCCCTTTGAGCACGTCCAAAATCTGTTCAGCCATCACAATGGCGACATTGACCTGGGCTTCCTCAGTGGAAGCACCCAAATGCGGTGTGACAATCACATTGGGCAAGGTCAGCAATTCCATGTCTTTGGGAGGTTCCTCTTCAAAAACGTCCAAAGCGGCACCGGCCACTTTACCGCTTTTTAGGGCCTCACGCAGATCGGCCTGACGGATAATGCCGCCCCGAGCGCAATTGATGATGCGTACGCCCGGTTTCATTTTTTCAAATTGAGCTTTGCCGATTAACCCGTCGGTATCCTTATTTTTAGGTGTATGGACAGTAATGAAATCCGCACTGACGATGATTTCTTCCACGGTGGCCAGTTCGAACCCCTGCTTTTCGGCCTTTTCCTGCGTGACGAAGGGATCATAAGCCATGATCCGCATGCCGAAAGCCACGGCGCGTTTGGCGACTTCGGTGCCGATGCGACCCAGCCCGATAACGCCGAGCGTTTTGCCGTAAAGCTCGGTGCCCATGAATTTTTTTCTTTCCCATTTCCCCGCGCGCAAAGAAGCGTCGGCTTGGGGAATATTGCGCGCCAGCGCCAGGATCATGGAGAAGGTATGTTCAGCCGTGGAAATGGTGTTCCCGTCGGGCGTGTTCATCACAATAACGCCGCGGCGCGTGGCCTCGGGTGTGTCCACGTTGTCCAGGCCGACGCCGGCGCGCCCCACGACTTTCAGGCGTTTGCCCGCAGCAAGGACTTCCTTGGTCACTTTGGAGTCGCTGCGTACGATGAGCGCATCGTACTCGGGAATGATTTTCAATAGTTCATCGGGAGAGACTTTCTCCCGAGCGTCCAGTTCAACCTCCGGGTCGGCTTTAAGAATCCGCTGCCCTTCCTCGGAGAGATTGTCGCTGATCAAGACTTTAAACATAATACCCCCCCTACCTCACGAGAAAAACGTTGAAACGAAAATGTTCCGATGCTGATCAAAGTTTCGCCTTGGAACTTAATTTTTCAAAAAAAAATCGGGATGCCGCCTAGTGCGCTCAAATTCCGAACAGGACTTTTTCCGCCGCGGCCACACCCGAGCCGACCGTCATCGCATATTTTTGCTCCAACAAGGCGCGTTCCACGGCGGCCACGGTGGCCACCACGTCCCAATCATCCGCATAACCCAGGTGCCCGATGCGGAAGATCTTGCCTTTCACTTTCCCCTGTCCGGTCGCCAAGGTGATCCCGTAGACATCGCGGATGGTTTTGAACAGTTTGCTGACATCCACGCCTTCGGGCACCCAGACGGCGGTAACCGCATTGGAGGCTTGCTTAGGGGCGAAGAGTTTCAACCCCAAAGCCTGCATGGCCGCTTGCGTGGCTTTGGCCAAGCGCGCATGGCGTTCCCACACCGCTTCCAAGCCTTCGGCTTCGATCAGGCGCAACGACTCCGCCAGCTGGATGATCAGTGAAATGCTGGGCGTATAGGGCGTGTCGGCCAAAGCTTCGGCTTTCATGGCTTTCTGCGCCTTCTCCCAACTGAAATAATACTTGGGGCATTTGGCGTTTTTGGCCGTTTCCCAGGCTTTGGCGGAAATGGAGATCAAGGCCAAACCGGGCGGAATCATCAGCCCCTTTTGCGCGCCGGCAATGACCACGTCCGCTTTCCACGCATCGGTTTTCAACGGAATGGCACCCAGTCCGGAAATGGCGTCCACCACCAGTACGGCCGGAGTCTTGGCGACAATTTCACCAATGGCGCGGATATCGGATTCGATCCCGGTCGAAGTTTCGGACAAGGTGGTAAAAACGACTTTGATGCTCGGATCGGCGGCCAGGCGTTTTTGGATCTCGGCCGGATCGACGGGTTGACCCCATTCGACTTCGTAATGTTCACTTTGCACGCCGTAGGCTTTGGCGATTTCCGTCCAGCGGTTGCCGAAATTGCCGCAGGAAGCCACCAGCACATGATCCCCGGGAGAACACAAGTTGACCACAGCCGCTTCCATGCCCCCCGTGCCCGCCGCCGGATAGATCAGCAGATCACCTTCGGTTTGAAATACGCGTTTAAGGGAGGCCACCACTTCGGTTAAAATCTTCCGAAATTGCGGCGTGCGGTGGTGCATAATGGGTTTGGCGGCTTCAGCCAAAACCGAAGGCGGAACGTCCGTAGGTCCGGGCGTCATCAGGCGTTTTTTGTATAACATGGCACGTGCTCCTTGTCGCTTATTGAAGTTGCGGGGAGGCCATGGCAGCGCGCAGGGCGCGTGCCAAATCAGCCAACCCTAAGCCGGTTTTGGCTGAAACCGCAATCATCGGCGTTTCCCGATCAGCGGCTTCCAAGATGTCTCCCCGGAACTTTTTTTTCTGTTTTTCCAATTCAATCCGCGAGAGTTTATCACATTTGTTCAGGGCCAACAAGTGGAAATAGCCGAAATGTTTTCCCCAAGCGAGCATTTTTTTATCGATGGCCTGCAGGGGTAAACGGGCGTCCACGACATGCAGCACGCAGGCAATTGAGGGGCGTTTGTCCAGATAGGCATCCACCAATTGCCCCAGTGCGCGGCGTTGCGCCAGGGACATATGCGCATAACCGAACCCGGGCAAATCCACCAGCAGGACATTTTCCCAGAATTGATAGAAATTGATGGAACGCGTGCAGCCGGGTTGGCTCGAAATGCGGGCCGATACTTTGCGGGCATCGCGGGCGGTCAACCCCGCGAGTCGGTTCAACAAGGAAGACTTGCCGACGTTCGACCGTCCTACCAGGACTATTTCCCGTTCGCGCGGTTGGGGAAACTGGTCGGGTGCATAGGCCGTATAGAGCAGCTTAAATTCCGGGGTTCCCATGTCAGGAGAACAACGGCGGGGACGGCAAATGTTGTCCGGTCTGCGTTTTGGCCGGTTTGAATCCCTTTTTGGGTTTGCGGGCGGCGGGCTTTTCCGCCAAGGCAATCTTGAGCACTTCCGCCATGTCTTCCACAGCGTGAATCACCAAAACACGTTTGACTTCCGGCGGCAGGTCGTGGAGGTCCTTGGCATTGGCTTGCGGCAGAATCACGGTGCGGATGCCGCCGCGGACGGCGGCCAACAATTTTTCCTTGAGTCCCCCGATGGCCAGCACCCGACCGCGCAGGGTGATTTCCCCGGTCATGGCCACCGCCTTTTGCACGGGGGTGTTGGTTAAAGCGGAGATAATGGCCGTGGCCATGGCAATACCGGCCGAAGGACCGTCCTTGGGGATCGCGCCTTCGGGAACATGGATATGGATGTCAGTCTGGGTATAGAAATCCAGCGGGATCTGAAACTCGCGCGCATGCGCTCGTACGTAGCTCATGGCGGCCTGGGCGGATTCTTTCATGACGTCCCCCAATTTTCCCGTCAGCGTCAACTGTCCTTTGCCGGACATGAGGGTAACCTCGATGGTTAAGAGTTCACCGCCCACCTCGGTCCAGGCCAAACCCGTCGAAACGCCAACCAAATTGGTGCGTTCGCGTTTATGCGGTACGATTTTTTGCGCGCCCAGGAACTTGGTCAGGTCCTGTTCCGTCAGCAAGCGGGAGCTGCGGATTTTCCGTTCCACCTTGAGCCGGGCGATTTTACGCAACACGGCCGTAATTTCACGATTTAAATTGCGTACGCCGGCTTCGGATGTATAGCCTGCGATGAGCTTCTCAATGATTTTTTTGGGAATCACCAAGTCCTCGCGCGTCAGACCGTGTTCTTTGAGTTGGAGGGGCACCAAATAACGGTCGGCGATTTGAACTTTTTCTTCCAAAGTATAACCGGGTATTTCAATGACCTCCATGCGGTCCTTGAGAGTTGAATGCAAGTGGTGAATCACATTGGCCGTGGCAATAAACATGACTTCCGAAAGGTCGAATTGGGTATCGAGATAGTGGTCGGAGAACGTCGTGTTCTGTTCCGGATCCAGCACTTCCAGCAGCGCAGCTGCCGGATCGCCTCGGAAATCCGAGCCGATTTTATCGATTTCATCCAATAAAATGACCGGATTTTTAGTCTTAGCAGTCTTTAAAGCCTGAATAATTCTTCCGGGCAGGGCGCCAATATAAGTACGTCGGTGCCCACGGATCTCGGCTTCGTCACGTACGCCTCCCAAGGAAATGCGCACAAAGTTCCGTGCCAAAGCTTTGGCCACCGAACGGGCCAGGGAGGTCTTCCCCACGCCGGGAGGACCCACCAGGCATAAAATTGGGCCTTTCATTTTTGGCGCCAGTTTGCGTACGGAAAGATATTCCAGGATACGGTCCTTGACCTTACGTAACCCGTAGTGGTCCCGGTCGAGAACCCGGCCGACTTCACGTACATCCAGCTTTTCCCGCGTGCGCAAGTTCCAGGGCAGGGCCAAGAGCCAGTCCAAGTAGGTGCGGATCACGGCCGCTTCCGGAGAAAGCGGCTGCATGCGCTCCAGACGCGAGAGTTCTTTCAGGGCTTTTTCATGCGCTTCGGTCGGCATTTTGGCGGCTTTGATTTTTTGCGCCAACTCGTCGGTCTCGCTCTCGTCGTCCTTTTGTCCCAGTTCCCGACGAATGGCTTTGATCTGCTCATGGAGGTAGTACTCTTTTTGGGTGCTCTCCATTTGCTTGCGTACCCGTCCCTGGATGCGTCGTTCAATCTCCAGAATTTCAATTTCCGTGGAGAGCAGGGCCGAAAGCAGTTCCAGACGAGCCGCCGGCTCCAAAGCTTCGAGTAATTTTTGTTTTTCCTCAACTTTTGAAGGCAGATGGGAGGCGATGATATCCGCCAACCGTCCCGGATCTTCGATGGCCGCCACGGCCGTGAGGGTATCGGCCGTGATCTTCTTGTTGAGGCGCGAATACTGTTCAAACAAATCATTCAAGCTGCGCATGACGGCGATCAAGGTCGGACCCGCCTGGGTTTTCGGGGCAAGGGTTTCATACTCCACAGTGAAGAATTTTTCGGTGGTGAGATAGTGCGCGATGCGCACACGTTCCAAACCTTCAACCAGCACTTTGATGGTGCTGTCCGGGGCTTTGAGAACCTGCAGGATTTGGGCCCGCACGCCGATGTTGTAAAGGTCGCCGGGCATGGGATCGTCCACCTGAGCCTGCTGCTGGGTGACCAGTAAAATCACTCGGTCTTTACGCATGGCTTCTTCCAGCGCCAGCACGGATTTCCCCCGCCCAACCATCAGCGGAACCAGCATGTGCGGAAAAACCACCATATCGCGCAGAGGCATCAAAGGCAGCGTATTGGAAGGGATATTTTTATGGGTCATGGCCATCTCCCGAATTGAAACGTTATTATTTTTCGAGCACTATCGTTAGGGCCACAAGAGAAAAGCGTTTAATAACCGGCTTAAAAATCCCGGTCAGAGCGGTTACTTTTTTAAGCCAATTTGGCTAAAAGTTCTTCGGCACCGGTTTGCAGAATCAACCTCGGACTGACCTTATGTTTGATCACATCCGGCGTAATAATACATTCTTTAACGTCATTGCGTCCCGGCAATTCATACATCGGGTCCAACATGACTTCCTCCAACACGGCCCTCAGACCGCGTGCGCCGGTGGCACGCCGCAGGCTCTCTTGGGCAACCGCGTGGAGCGCTTCGCGGGTAACTGTTAATTGGACCCCTTCCAGGGCAAAAAATTTCTGGTATTGCTTGAGCAGGGCGTTCTTAGGCTCGGTCAAAATACGCACCAAAGCCGCTTCGTCCAATTCATGCAGGGCCGCGGTCACGGGCAAGCGTCCGATAAATTCCGGGATCATGCCGAACTTGATGAAATCTTCCGGTTGGGCTTCTGAGAAAAGCTCGCTGACGGTTTTGGCTTTGCGTAAATGCGATTCGGCGCCGAAACCGAGAGTTTTTCGCCCGGTGCGGTGCTGCACGATTTTTTCCAGGCCGATAAAGGCGCCCCCGCAAATAAATAGAATGTTGCTGGTATCTACTTTAATGTACTCCTGCTGCGGATGTTTGCGCCCGCCTTTGGGCGGCACGTTGGCCACCGTGCCTTCAATAATTTTAAGCAAGGCCTGCTGCACGCCCTCGCCGGAAACATCCCGCGTGATGGACGCGTTTTCACTTTTTCGGCCGATCTTATCGATTTCGTCCACGTAAATTATGCCCCGCTGCGCGGCGGCCACATCATAGTTGGCATTTTGCAAAAGCTTGAGGATGATATTTTCGACGTCGTCACCCACATAACCGGCCTCGGTTAAGGTGGTGGCATCCGCCAAGGCAAACGGGACGTTCAGGAAACGGGCGAGGGTCTGCGCCAACAAGGTTTTTCCCGTGCCCGTGGGACCCAGCAGAAGAATGTTGCTCTTGGATAGTTCTACGTCATCAGCCACCGGGGATTCCGACGCACCCAAACGCTTGTAATGATTATGCACGGCCACTGCGAGGACGCGCTTGGCCCGCTCCTGCCCGATCACATATTGATTTAAAAAGCGGTGGATCTCGGCGGGTTTGGGCGGTTTACCCGGCAAGGGGGTTGACGCGGACGGCGGCAATTCCCGCAAGAGGGCTTCATTGAGCACCAGCACGCATTC